>JAAYGQ010000013.1 GCA_012727635.1 Tissierellia bacterium
AAGAATCTCCCTTTCCAGAGTTTAAGTAAGGGTGGCTAGACTGTTGGCTCTAGCGGATTACAAAATCAATGGATTTTAAGTTTGTTTTTTATCGCCATAGAGGTCCTAGGTATTTCTGGGATGGTTCTAGAGGAAGAAATAAGGGTATTTAAAAAGGCAAGACAAGGGACCATGAAATTAAAGTAAAGCTATTCGGTTGATTGTGGAAGGATCCATTCACTGCTCTAGCAGGGCATAGCCAATCTGTTTAAGGGCAAGAGTGATATAAAAGAAGTTTTAAAGGAAAATTCTGTGCTCAGACACGCTGCAACTTAGCAAGCTTAGGCTAGAAGCTCAAAAGCCATCTTACTATTATTTCGTACAGCTTGCATTTTTATATTTGCATAGAAAATTCAACAATACAAATCCTTAAAAGAAAAGGAGAATGAAAAGCCTTAGTTAAATCCATTTACAGTACAAGGAGAGATACAGTGGAAAACGGAATAATATTTCAAGCCTATGAGTGGTACCTGTCCGATGAGGGAGGCTATTATAAAGATATGGTGCTTAAACTTGATGAACTAAAGGAAATAGGAGTAACAGCCATTGGACTGCCTCCTGTATATAAAGCCACGGGAACCAATGATGTAGGCTATGGTACCTATGACCTCTATGATCTGGGGGAGTTCCATCAAAGGGGTAGCGTGAGAACCAAGTATGGTACCAAAGAGGAACTAAAATACCTTATCAGCGAGATCCACAAAAGAGAGATGAGCGTTTATGCCGATGTGGTTTTAAACCATAAGGCCGGCGCCGATAGAGCCGAGAGATTTGAAGCCGTTTTAGTGGATGAAAAGGATAGAACCAAAGAGGTGGGAGAAGTCCATGAAATTGAAGCCTGGACAGCCTTTGATTTTCCTGGGCGGGGCGACACCTATTCCAAGTTCAAATGGAACTACAATCATTTCACCGGAGTGGATTTTGATAATCTTACCGGTACCAAGGGCATCTTTCGAATTATAGGAGAAAATAAAGGCTGGAGCCTAGGTGTCTCCGGCGAAAAAGGAAACTTTGATTACCTTATGTTTGCTGACATAGATCTTTCTCATCCTGCTGTGGTAGAAGAGCTCAAGGCTTGGGCCCTATGGTTTATTGATGAGCTGGACCTGGATGGTTTTCGAATGGATGCCCTTAAACATATGGATAAGGTCTTTGTAAAGGACTTCTTAAGTCACATCAAAGAGGCCAAAGGCGACAAATTTTATATCCTTGGCGAATACTGGTCCAATAATGAAGAAGAAAACAATAGGTTCTTAGAGGAGATTGACTTTAAATCGGATTTATTTGACGTAGGTCTGCATTTTAATTTACACCAAGCCTCCCAAAACAGTGGGGACTATGATTTAAGACAGATTTTCGATGGAAGCCTTGTAAAGTCTCACCCCTCTCAAGCGGTAAGCTTTGTGGACAATCATGATTCACAGCTGGGTCAATCACTGCAGTCTTGGGTTGCCCCCTGGTTTAAAGAAATTGCCTATGGCATTATCCTGCTTCGAAAAGAAGGTTATCCCTGTATTTTTTATGGCGATTATTATGGTACCAAAGGAGAGAATCCTCAGGAGGGTTTAAAGGATAAAATAGACATCCTAGCTAAAGTAAGAAAAGACTTTGCCCACGGAGAGCAGCAGGACTACTTCCAGTCGACAAGCTCTATTGGCTGGGTAAGACTGGGTGATGAAGATCATCCTCACAAATGTGCCACTCTTATTTCTTCCGGGGATAGTGATACAATAAAGATGTTTCTTGGCGAAGAAGAAGCCGGAAAAATTTATGCGGATTTTACCGGTAATAGTCAGGAGAAAATTACTGTTGACGATGAGGGCTATGGCGCCTTTCAAGTAGGCCCAGGAAGCATCAGTGTCTGGGTAGAAGATGGCACTAAATTATAATAGCGATACAAGCAGTAGATATTATGAAGGCTCTAGGGACCTTTTCGATTGGGAAAGGCAAGTCTTAGAAATCTTTTTGATTTAAGTACCTGGGTAGTAAATGAAAAAGAGAAAGGTCAGCGATGAAACTTAAAATAGAAAATCTAAACAAATCCTTTCGGGACAACCACGTGCTAAAGGATATCAATCTAGAAGTGAGTTCCGGGGAAATATTTGGTTATCTTGGAAGAAATGGCGCAGGAAAGACCACATCCATTCGAATCCTAATGGACGTATTCCAAGGCGACAGCGGAAAAATAACCATGGATGGGGAAGACTTTGATCCAAGCCTCTACAAAATAGGCTATCTCCCCGAAGAACGAGGAATGTACTCTAAATACAAAGTTGGAGAGCAACTGATGTATTTTGCCCAGCTTAGAGGGGCTAGTAAGGCCCAGGCTAAGAAATCCATGGACCATTGGAGTAAAGAATTTGAAATCGAAAAATATTTAAACGCAAAGCTGGAGACCCTTTCTAAAGGGAATCAGCAAAAGGTTCAAATTACACAGGCCTTTATTAACGAACCGGATATCCTGATTCTCGACGAGCCTTTTTCCGGCCTGGACCCCGTCAATGCCAAAGTGTTTCAAGATGCCCTTGTAGAATATATTAGGGGAGATAAGATCATCATCTTTTCTTCTCATCAGATGAGTTATGTGGAATCCTTCTGCAATGACATTGCCATTATCGATCAGGGAAAAATCGTTCTGCAAGGGAATTTAAAAGAAATTAAAAAGAAAATGGGCCAAGGGAAGTTGAGACTACGGCTAGGAGAAGATAAAGACTTGTCCTTTTTAGCCGGCCGGGACTTTTTCCTCGATGAAGAAGATATAATCCTAACTCTAAAGCCCACAGAAACTAAGAAATCTTTTTTACAAAATCTTTTAGACATGGGTGTAGATCTCCTAGCCTTTAATGATTATTTACCCAGTTTACAGGAAATATTTATTCAAAAAGCAGGTGATAAACATGAAGCAGTTTAAGACGGTATTTGGCTTTGAGCTAAAGAACATGCTAAGAAGCAAAACCATTATTATTTCTACTGCTATTTTGAGTATCATCATTCTACTTGCTACCACAATTCCAACCTTTATGCTTTGGTTTTCTCCTGGGGGTGACTCCGGTGATGAAGTAAATTCTGGTTTCGAAGTCCTATATGATAATGAGAGCCTTGAAGAAGCCTTGTCTGGTGAATTTGGCAAATCAGATTATACAGATATCAATAGTCTAAGAGCGGCAATTCAAAAGGGGGAAATAGAAGCAGGCTTTGTGATACATGACTTTTATGACTACACCTATATCACCTATGACTCCTCTAGCTCTTCTATGGAGCAGTTTAATTTTGAAGACAAACTAAGGCAGTTAAGTCAGCAGCGGCTTTTTCGCCAAGAAGGGATCGATGACGCCAAGGTCTATGAGATTTTAAATAGGCCCCTGAAGGCAGAAAGCGTTACACTGGGAAAAGATGCCGCATCGGGTCTGATTATTGGCTATGCCTTTATACTGGTTTTATACATGCTCATTGTAATCTATGGTACCAGCGTTGCCACTTCCGTGGCAAGAGAAAAGGATTCCAGGACCATGGAACTTCTGATCACATCAACAAAGCCTAGAACTCTAATATTAGGTAAGGTGGCTGCTACGGGGCTTATGGGCATACTACAGGTGGCTTCCATTGTTTTAGCTACGCTTGTAGGGGTCTTTGTGAACAAAGCCAATTATCCTCCAATTGTTTTTGAACTGATAAAAGACTCCATGACCCTGGATACAATGATGGTTTATTTGCTCTTTTCAGTGTTAGGTTATGTTCTGTATCTGTTTATCTATGCCTCCCTGGGAAGTTTGGTTACCAAGGTAGAGGATGTAAACTCCGCTGTAGCGCCCATAACCATGCTTTTTGTTATCGCCTATCTTGTTGCAAGCTTTGCCATGCAATTTCCCGACAATGGCATAATAAAAGTAACTTCCTTTATTCCCTTTCTATCGATCTTTACTATGCCCATTCGATACGGTCTTACCAGTGTGTCGCTGATTTCCCTTTTAAGTTCCAGCCTGATTATGATACTAACCCTAGTACTCTTTGCAGAGCTATCCATTTATATCTATCGTTTTGGCTCTCTTAATTATGGCAACAGAGTGAAAATAAGAGATATTTTCAAATCCTTTAAATAATAAAAAATATAAAGTATAAGTAGTTCAATAGAAGTAAGCAAGATTAGCAGTAATGAGGCTATAGTTTTTTAATATGTTTTGCTGAAAAAGCAGGGCCTTGAAGCCTGCTTTTTTTCTTATCCTCCCAGTCATGATAGAATGTAGATAGAGGTACATATCCCCAGCTGCCAGATCTATCTTGGTGGGCTAGCAGATAAACAAATAAATAGAAAATGCACCGGATTTAGTGAAAGGAATACATGAAAATTTTAGCAAAAAAAGTGGTTAAATTTCTTGGGATGATTTTTCTAATGCTCATCGTCATTATTACAATTAGTTTTATCAATCATAGGGTAAAGTCCGCAGAGGAAAGCAAATTACTCTCTGCTGAAGGTGTGATGGTTAGGATTAGTGGCAGAGATATCCATGTCTACTGCGAAGGCGGGGGCCAGGATACCTTAGTTTTCCTATCGGGAGGGGGTACCTGTTCTCCCATGTTGGACTTTAAGAGCCTTTACTCTTTACTGAGTGGTAGATACCGCATTGGCCTCATTGAAAAGGCTGGATACGGATTTAGTGAAGATGCAACTACTTCTAGAGACATGGAAACTATATTGGAAGAATCCAGGAAGGCCCTGCAAGGAGCCGGTCTTAAGCCGCCCTATATTCTGGTTCCCCATTCTATGTCGGGAATCGAGGCACTGTACTGGGCTCAAAAACACCCCGGAGAAGTTCAGGGAATTATCGGCCTTGATATGGCAGTACCTAGTGCCTATGAGGATTTTCAGGTGGATTCCTTTCTTATAAAGGCCAGTTCTTTTGGTGCTAGGATTGGAATAACGAGATTTTTTCCAGGCCTTGCTAGTGGCTCCGCCGCCATTAAATATGGCACTTTAACCGAGTCGGAGAAGGATATCTACAGGGCTCTTTTTTACCGGGGAACTTTAACAAAGGCTATGCAGGGGGAAATAAAAGAAATCAAGACCAGTGCCAAAGTAGTAGACAATATTCCTATCCCCGATATACCTATGCTCCTGTTTATTTCCAGCGGCGAAGAAACCGGATGGGACAAAGATCAGTGGATGGACTATCAAAGAGCCTTTATAAGAAGGGTAAAACTTGGTAAGAGCATTGAGCTAAGTGCCAGCCACTATGTGCATAATATTGAACCCAAGATAATTGCCGATGAAATAATAATATTTATAGAGGACAATATAAATCAATAGATCCCCACTGGAAAGGAAAAATCCTATGCTGGGTAGAATGAAAGAGGTAGATTTAGAACTAAATAAACTGGACTTTGATCAACTATGGAAGGGCTTTTCTAAAAGTCACTACGCCCTTTATAACGATGAGATTGTTATTATCAGTGGCAGCTCCGGGGTAGACCTAGAGCTCGCTCCCCTGGAGTCCTTTTTTGTTGGAAAGGTCGATGAAAGGTTTATAGGCAATACTTCGGTTTTACTGGGGAATACCTATGTAGCAATTTTCAGTGAGGACTATATTGGTGAAGATATGACCAGTGGTAAGCTGGCTTCACTGATAGTCCATGAAATGTTCCATAGTTTTCAGCTTCGCACCGGAGAAAAGAGATTTTCCGATGAAATCCTAGGAATGGATTACCCTTTTACTGCTGAAAATATGGGCCTGAGGATGATGGAAAGAGAGTATCTTCTGGCGGCGAGCACCGAGGGGAATCTAGAGAAAAAGAAAGAAAACCTATCTCACTTTTATAGCCTGAGAAGGGTTAGAGAAAAGCTCCTAGGAGAGCATATAGACTATGAAAAAGCCCTAGAAAGCATAGAAGGTGCCGCAGTGTATGTAGAATACAAAGCACTGATCCAGATGAAGACGGAAAAGAAAAGGGATATTTTTGAAAGCTTTACCCGGGACTTTGCCATGGTCGGTGAAGACAAGTTTCTAATACGCGCCAGCTCCCTAGCCCAGGGCCTACTGCTGTGCCTCTTGGCAGAGGAGCTTATGCCGGGCTGGGAAAGTAGATTTAGCCATAGTGAGGAGTATTTAAGTGATTGTATCAAAGAGGGTCTAGGAATTAAGATCAGCGCTCGCAAATATAAATACAAAAACCAAACGCTAGTCGATAAAATGTTACAGGGATGGAAGGAAAATAGAGACGTATTATTTAAAGACTTTGAAAGCAAAAAAGAAAACTCTTTAGAAGAAGGTTTTAGAATAAGTGGCTTTGACCCAATGCATATCCTCAAAAGAGATAAGCAAATACTGCATCTAAATTTTTTGAGGATAAATATTGGAGGACAAGATAGAATGATCAAAGGCCCTGTAAAGATGATTATCGGAGAGCATTTTTTCGATGTTAAGAAAATAGAGTGGTAGCACCATTTTCGGCCTGAATGTAAATAGGCCAGGGGCTTAGTGCTAGCAAAGACCACTGACTGTAGAGAAAGGAATTTAAATGGAAAACTCAACCAAGATCCATCAAGCGGTAATACTGGCAGCGGGGGAGAGAAAAGATTTTAATAAACCCGCGGCCTTTTTAGAGATTGAAGAGACGGTGATTATAAAGCGCCTCTTAAAAATACTTAAGGACAAAGGCCTTGAAAAAATTATTATAGTAGTGGGATACAAAAGTGAGTACTTTGATCGTTTAGATCCCAATGACCTTGAGATCCTTTATTCCGATAGATTTAAATGGACCGGCAGCATGCACTCTTTATCCCTAGTAGAAAATTACATCGATGAAGATTTCCTTCTGATAGATGGAGATTTGATTTTTGAAGAGCGGGCCATTGATTATTTGCTCAAGACAAAAAACAAAAACACTCTAGTGATAGTAAATGAATCGGGCCAAGGCGGTGAGAAACTGGTAGAAACAAGAAATAAAAACGTTTTTCGAATTTCCAAGGATATTCATCAGCTAAGTAGCATCGATGGCGAATTTATAGGCTTATCCCGTATTGCCATTGATACCTATCGAGATATGCTAAAGGATTTTAAAAGCAGTAAAAACCCCTATTTGCACTACGAATACGTTCTGATGAATGTAAAAAACTCCCATGACATTGGCTATGGGAAAATTGATGAGCTGGTGTGGAGCCAACTTGATACTCAAAGGGACTTGGAGAATTTAAAAAGCCAAATTTATCCAAGACTGAAAAAAAGAGAGGCCCAGTTTAGACAGGCTCAGATTAAAAACATCTTTCTTGAAATCATGGGAGATCAGTATGAAATAGAAGGAAAAATAGAAAAGCTCGGCGGAATGAACAACAACAACTACAAAGTAAGTACAAATCTAAGGGACTACGTCCTTAGACTGCCAGGAAGGGGCTCCAATGAATCGGTAAATAGAGACAGTGAAGCCTTTAACTCCAGTGTGGCCCGGGAAATGGGAATCGATTGCAAAACGGTTTATTTCGATGAGAAATCCGGTCTTAAGATTACTGAGTACATCGAAGAAGCCGAAACTCTCAATGTTAAAACTGCCAGAAGAGAAGACAATATGGAACACATGGCCGGCACTCTAAACATCTTACATCATAGCGGCAGGTCTTTTTATAGAGACTTTGAACCCTTTAAAGAAATGGAGGAATATATAAATACGGCTCGTCGAGAGGATACGACTCTACTGGAGAATTACGAAAATCTTGATGGCACCCTTGCTTTTTTAAAGAGTGAGATTAAAAGGCAGAAAATAGATTACGTCCCCTGCCACCTGGATGCCTGGCCAGAGAATTTTGTTAAGGGCACTCAGCAGATATATCTTATCGACTGGGAATACAGCGCCAACTACGATAAACTCTGGGACGTGGTTTCCATTGGACTGGAATGCGAATACACTGAAGATGAAGCCGAGTTATTTTATAGCAAGTACTTTGGTAGAAATCCTTCGGCCCAGGAGCTGGAAAGGATGGATATCCTCCGCATACTTATGGATATCTATTGGAGCCTGTGGGCAGCATCAAAGGTTGCCAGTGGGGAGAGTGATCTTCTGGGCTACTCAATCCAAAGATACGCTAGGGGAATTTCTAATATAAAGCTGCTCAAATAATTAGCGGAAAATCCATAAGATACCATAGAAAAAGTTATAAATTTCTTTATAAGAGGATAGAGTATCCTCTTATTTTTTTATTGAAGATGGATCTTTTACCGCTAAGGATTTATAGTGCCAATGATCCTTTACTAAGCCCAAATTCGTAAAGACAAGCAGAGCTATTACTTGCATCACTAAAAATACGCCACCTTCTAGGAGTTCAAAATAAAAAGCAATTACTCAGCCATAAGCAAGGGCAATTTTTCAACAAACCTTCTTCAGTGGTCAATTTAAAAAGAGGTAAAAATCCCTACTCCCCAGTGGCTCTTTGATAAACTCTTTACCGAGGGTCATTTAATGAGCGATTGTACTTTATCCTGGGACAATGTAAAATGTACTTACAACATTTGTTTCTTTCTTTGATTTTTTAAAATCTACTTTAAAATGCTTGATCCGGATCTCTCACTATTATAAAAGACAAGGACTTTATAAAGAGTTCAAATCACAAAGGTACTTATGGCTAGTAAACCAAAGAAGTTTAAGAGGTGTTTTATGTTAGGTGAGAAAATCAGAAAAATAGGGTTTTGGAGTTTAGACTTTGTAAAGGGCGCAAGGATAAGAGCCCATTATAAAGATATAAAAAATATTATTGAGTCGCCTAGTGATAGTGAAGACCCCACAGAGGAGTACTTATTTAATCTGCTAGATCACGCCGTAGAAACAAGCCAGTACTACTGCAGGTACAAGGGCTATAAATCACTAGAGGACTTTCCCATCATAGACAAAAATATGATTAAAGCCAATGAAGATAAAATAATGTCAGAGAAATATAAGGGTAAAAAGCTCCATGCCATGAGTACCAGTGGCTCCACGGGAATACCCTTTACTATTTTGCAGGACAGAAATAAAAGAAAAAGAGTGCAGGCTGAGATTATATATTTTGGTGAAATTTGCGGATATAATCTAGGCGATAGAAATGCCTGTTTTAGGATTTGGACAGGTAAGAAGAATCGACTTTCTCATTGGAAACAAAACTTAGTTCCAGTGGATATTTCAAATCTTGACCGGGAGAATTTAGAGAGGATAAGAATTAGATTAAAGCAAAAGGATAAAATAAAGTGCATATTAAGTTATGCAAAAAGTTTGCAGATCTTATCCAGGTATTTGGTGGAAAGAGGAGATACTCCCAATATGTTCCATGTCGAACTAGTGATTAGCAGCTCCCAGGCTCTAGATGATCTTACGCGAGAAAATTTAAAGAAGGTATTTGGTTGCAATGTGGTATCCAGATATTCAAATCAAGAAAATGGTGTACTGGCCCAGGAACCCATAAACTCGGATTATTTCTTAATCAATAGAGCAAATTATCATATGGAATTTCTTAAAGTAGATTCAGAGGAAGTTGCTGAATTGGGAGAATTAGCTAGAGTTGTCATCACCGATCTATTTAACTATGCTACGCCAATTATAAGATATGACACGGGAGATTTAGCTACATTACAAGCGCATGGAAGATATGGTAGGGTAATTAAACAAGTAGAGGGAAGAAGAAGTGACTTTTTATTTAATACAAAGGGGGAACTGGTCAATCCAGGAATTGTAAATGTTAATATGAGCTCCTTTGATAAAGTAAATCAATACCAATTCATACAAAACGGCGAAAAAGATTATGTATTAAAGCTCAATGTGCTAAAGGGTCTATATGAAGATGAAGATATAATCTCTATGTTAAAATCGGGTTTAGGTAAAGATGCAAATATAACCATTGAGCATGTAGAAGGCATCCCCCATCTGGCTTCGGGTAAATTCCGAAGCACAGTACAAAATTATAAAAAAGATGTACTCAGCAATAGGTAAAAGAAAGGTTTATACCATCCTTTTACCAGGGTTGTGCTTTTAGTGCTAGGGGACATTCTATGTAAAAAATAAAAGGAAAAGAATCTAATCGTTGATCAAAGGGGTAGTATGAGTGAATTAATCAGTCTTATCATTCCAGTATATAAGGTAGAAAAATACCTTCACAGATGCTTAGATTCGGTTATCAGCCAAAGCTATAGCCAGCTTGAAATTATTTTAGTAAACGACGGATCCCCCGACAGCTGTGGAGAAATATGTGATGCTTACGCTCACAAAGACTCTAGGATAAAAGTGATTCATAAGAAAAACGGCGGATTGTCCCACGCTAGAAATGCTGGTATCACAGTGGCAAAGGGAGAGTATTTATCTTTTCTAGATAGCGATGATTGGGTTGAGGTGGAGTATATTGAGAAATTATACAAGCTACTTAAACTTTACCAGTGCGATATGGCAGTCTGTAATTTTATTAAAGCCTCAACAACAGAAATAGAGCAGAAGAATTCATTGGTGAAGATTTACGAATTTTCAAGCCTGGAGGCCTTAGAAGCGCTAACCGGACCCTATTATCTACCTCTGGTAGTGGCTTGGGGAAAACTATATCATAGGAGTTTATTTGAGGAGATACGCTATCCCATTGGCAGATTGCATGAAGATGAGTTTGTTATACACCATTTAATCTATAGGGCCAAGAAGATTGTCTTTACGACAGAAGAATTGGTATTCTACTGGCAGCGAGAGGACAGCATTATGGGCAAAGGATTTAATATAGTCCGTAAATCCCATGACGCCATGGCATATAAAGACAGAGCGAAATTTTATGAAGAAAAAGGCCTCCATGAGCTAAGAGATAAGACCTACTTAATGGCCTTTATGAAGTACAGGAAAATTATGGAGCCTAGGGAGGAACATGAAAATCTAGAGGATTTTCAAGGATTAAAGAAGGATTTTATGTCTTTTAAACCTATACTACGCAGTGGAAAGCACCAGCTCATTTACAAAATATATTATGAACTATATTATATGTGTCCCAAAGCTATGATCTACATGCATAAATTATGGTCCGCTTTAAAGAAGCGGTGGGTTATTTCTAGCTAGCATAATAAGAAGCTCCCCTTGCAGGGAGGCAGCCCCAGTGGTAGTAAAAGCTTTAGCCCCAGTCAATCATCGCCACCGCCTTTTTGAGATCTACACTTGATAGGTTGAAGTTAGAAGAAGAGGACGAAAAAAATCATATTCTTTAGGAGGACCCGAAAAAGTGATCAATAAATTTTTATGTAAAGCAAGAGAAATAGGGTTTTGGAGTGTTGACAGACTTAGGGGTAGTGCCACTGGATCTGCCTACAATGAAATAAAAAAAATAGATGGCCTAAGCAGTGAGGACAATCGAGTAGGGGTGCATCAAAGAGCGCAGTTTATAAAGCTAGTGGAACACGCAGTGACTAGCACTGACTTTTATAGCTCCTTTGATAAAAATACACCCTTGGAGGATTTCCCCATAATTAATAAGAACTTAATGATAGAAGATGAAAAAAGATTTCTTTCGAAAAATTATGAGAAACAGGAGCTTTTTCCCATGTCCTCCAGTGGATCCACAGGAATTCCTTTTACCAGTTACCAAGACTACGAAAAGAAAAAGAGAGTCAATGCAGAAATCATTTATTACAGCGAAAAAGCTGGATATTCCATTGGAAAGAATCTGGTTTACCTAAGGGCTGTTTATATTAAAACCCGAAAATCTTCGCTAAGACAATGGATTCAAAATGAATCGATTATTGATATAAGTAGTTTAAATGACAACAACATGGAATCGGTTTTGAGGGATATAGTAGAAGCATCTAAAGAGGGCTCTATGCTTCTAGCCTATGGCTCTACCTTTGATTTAATAAGAGATTATTCCTATAAAAACAATCTGGATTTCTTAAAGGAAGCAAATATCAGTGGCATTATAAGCAATTCAGAAATGCTATATGATGACACTCGAGAGGCTATGGGAGGGTTATTCCATTGCAAGGTTTTATCCAGATACTCCAATCAGGAAAATGGGGTTCTGGGGCAAGACGAAGAACGGAACAATGTCTTTATTATAAACGAAGCAAATTACATAGTGGAGATCTTTCATTTAGAAGAAGATCGGCCCGTGGAGGATGGAATCCTTGGTCGAATTGTTATCACAGACCTTTATAACAAAGCCATGGCCATGATACGCTATGACACGGGAGATATAGGTTCCATGAGGACCATCCAGTCCCAGGGTAGAAGCAAAAAAGCTATCACAAACTTTGGTGGACGAAAAGTAGATATGGTCTTCGACTGCTTTGGTAAGCGCCTATCGCCCCATCTTATAACCAACGCTATGTGGGCCTTTCCAGAAATTAAGCAGTATCAGTTTATTCAAGAAAGTGAAAGGGGCTATAGGATTATAATCAATGTAGAAAAAGAGTTTCAAAGGAGCTCAGAATTTAAAGAGGCAATGATAAGCCTAGTCGGGTCTAACTCACAGATAATAATAGAAAAGGTCGATGAAATTCCTATTATGGAGTCCAGAAAGAGAAGATATATTATGAACAAAATGGACTCATGCCCTTCACAGCATAGGGACAATTAGAAATATTCTCAGATAATCAAGGCGCATTTAAAAAATTTTTCCATAGATAGGGGGAGTAAAAATGACAATACTGGTTACCGGAGGCCTTGGCTTTATAGGAAGCCATACCGCCATAGAACTCATAGAAAGCGGCCATGAGGTTATCATCCTAGACAATTTGATCAACTCAAAGCTAGAAGTACTGGATAAACTCTTTGAAATAACCGGTAAGAGACCCATATTTTACCAAATAGACGTTACTCAACAAGCCGCTTTAGAAGAAGTCTTCCAAAGTCACCGCTTCGATGGGGCCATTCACTTTGCCGGTCTTAAGGCCGTGGGGGAGTCCGTGGCAAAACCTCTGGAGTATTATTATAATAATCTTGTATCTACTATGGTTTTAAGTAAACTCTGTCTTAAATACGGTGTAAATAAATTTGTCTTTAGCTCTTCGGCCACGGTCTATGGAGATCAAATTTCGCCTATGAGAGAAGATATGCCCCTTCAAAGAACAACCAATCCCTATGGGGAGACCAAGGCCATGAGCGAGAGAATCCTAATGGATACCGCCAGTGTCAATCCTGACTTTTCTGTGTGTCTACTCAGATACTTTAATCCCGTTGGAGCCCACGACAGCGGACTTATTGGGGAAGACCCCAATGGCATTCCAAACAATCTCATGCCCTTTGTCACAAAGGTGGCCAAGAAAGAGCTAGATACATTAAGTGTTTTCGGCGATGATTATGACACCATTGATGGCAGCGGGGTTCGAGACTACATCCACGTGGTAGATCTGGCAAGGGGCCACCTAGCCGCCATAGAAAAAATGGGTCCTGGGGTAAGCATTTATAATTTAGGCACCGGTCGAGGAACTTCGGTGCTAGAACTGGTAGAGGCCTTTACCCGGGTTAATAATGTAGTGGTTCCCTATGAGGTTGTAGCTAGGCGCGATGGCGATATAGCCACTTCCTATGCAGACCCCACTAAAGCAGAAGAGGAGCTGGGCTGGAGTGCCCAGAAGGATATAGAAGATATGGTTGGCGATGCTTGGAGGTTTGAACAGCAAAACAAATAGCCACTTCATGCACAGAGGTGGACTCATTTCAGACAGGGCTCCCCGGGAATGAGACTAGGGCTGGAGGAGTTCTTCTGGAGAGCAAGACAGCCCCAAAAGGGCTTTAAGAATTCTTACAAAGGAAAACTAATCCATTATTGAGAAGAGAAAAATATGCTTTCTGGAGAAGCGAAGGTGCCATGGTTGATAGATTTTTATGTAAATTAAGAGAAATTTCTTTTTGGAGCGCCGATGCACTAAGGGGCAAAGAAATTCGGTCTGCCTATAAGGATATAAAGTTAGTCGATGAGCTTGATAGTAGCGCTGGGTTTATCAAAAAGTATCAACAACATCAGTTTTCTAAATTATTAGAACATTCTGTACATACGACAAAGCATTATAGCCCCTTTGATAAAAATACCCCTCTGGAAGACTTTCCCCTTATGGATAAAAACCAGATCAATGAAAATCAAGAGGCTTTTATTTCTACTGCCTATAAAAGAAAAGGTCTCTTTAAAATGGCCACCAGCGGATCCACGGGGATTCCCTTTATTTGTTATCAAGATTCATCAAAGAAAAATCGGGTTAAGGCAGAAATCATTTATTATAGTGAAAAGGCCGGTTACAGGGTGGGGAAGAGGCTTATTTTCTTAAGGGCCCTGACCGCCGCAACCCGCAAGTCTTCTTTAAAGAAATGGATGCAAAATGAATCCCTTATTGATGTAGTGGACTTAAAAGATAGCCTTATAGAATCAACACTGCTAGATATTCAAAGGGCTGCCAAAACTCCTTCGATGCTTCTGGCCTATTCTTCCACCTTTGATATATACAAGAACTACTTTTCCCATCACAACATGGACCACCTAAAGTTTGAGAACATTACTGGAGTTGTGAGTAACTCCGAGATGCTCTTCGACGATACCAGGGAGTTTATCCAGAAGCTATTTCATTGTAAAGCCTACTCAAGATACTCCAATCAGGAAAATGGTGTGATAGGTCAAGAGGCAGAAATAGCAAATGCCTTTATCATTAATGAAGGAAGCTATATTGTGGAAATCTTTGATTTGGAAAAGGATGAACCCCTGGCCCAGGGCCTTGTGGGAAGAATTGTTGTAACGGATTTATACAATAGAGCCATGCCCATGATACGATACGACACGGGGGATGTTGGTTCTATCAGCCAAATTTATACCCAGGGAAGAAACAAAAAGGCCATCACTGATTTTGGTGGGAGAAAATCCGATATAGTATTTGACTGCGGGGGAAATCCTATATCCCCCCATCTTATAACCAATACTATGTGGGGCTTTCCAGGAATAAAACAGTATCAATTTATACAAGAAACAAAAAATAGATATCGAATTAGAATCAATCTAGAAGGAAGCTTCCAAAGAAGAGAGGAATTCCAGGGAGCCATGGAATCTCTTGTTGGACCAGGAGGCAAAATTACATATGAATGGGTAGAGGATATTCCCATTACGGGGTCCTGGAAACGAAGATACATCATTAATAAAATGGAGTAAATTTATTCTATGGGCAAAACCTTGATGGAGGTGGCAGAAAAAGGCGGACCTCTAGGATCCACTCCACACTGGGTATTGCTAGTTACTTAGGTTTACAGTTATATCTCCTATCTAAGGCCCTAAAACACGAAGGAAATTAGGATCGACCCAGTCCATGAACTCCTTATATTACGTCCTTTATTTATCTAAAGTCGGGCCTAGGACGGAGAATAAAAGAGCTGAAATAGATCATGATACAGCCCTAAAAGACCCTTGTCTTTAGCATAGAGCCCTAATAATGCAGGCACCCCTTAGAATTGGGAGCAACTCTAAGGGGTCCTGCATACTAGGGTATTTTTGTTTCGTAAATGGGCTCTAGGTCTTAGCTAGGTTTTTTTACTTCATTTATAAAGCTCGCTAAGGCATTAGAGCTTTTAATCCTATGGAAGTTAAGGCAGAGGGTCTTAGAAATAACCTACTATTAAGCTTCTAAAGGCTTTTTTTTTCAGTATTTTATACCATGGATATGATATAATTAGTAAAATATTTGAATTATATTGCTATTAAATAGCGATGAAAGCATACTTGAATTAACAAATACGAATATTCATTCGGTGCACAAAGAGAAGAGAAAATCAAAAGGCTCTAAAAAGGAAAGAAAATAATGAAGGACAAATTAATTATCATCGGAGCCGGTGGCCATGGAAGAGCCGTTGCAGATATAGCTCTTAAAATGAACCAATGGGAAAGCATTTATTTTTTAGATGACGATG
>JAAYGQ010000142.1 GCA_012727635.1 Tissierellia bacterium
AATAAACTGTTCTTAGAGTTATGTCCGAAGAATATAGAGGTTATCGATATTCTTTTGAAGGCATCAACCCTTAATGCCTTTTATAGTACGAATATTTTCTCCATCTATCCGGTGGCTAAGCATATCTGTTCACTGGATATTGATGAAAGACTTAGGGCTGGTGATGATACCTTGGTAGGAGATATCCAGTTTGTAACCATTAGTGATACGAGAAAGAACTTTTACTCCTTTGCTACAAAGTATTGTAGCCACCACAATCCCCATGATTATCCGATTTATGATAGTTACGTCGATGAGGTGCTTCGCTATTTTAAAAAACGTGATGGCTTTGCTGATTTCAAAAATAGCGATTTAAAAGATTATGTTAAGTTCAAAGGCATACTGATTGATTTTCGTGCTTTCTATGGTTTGGATACGTATGATCTAAAACAGATTGACAAGTATGTTTGGCAACTTGGGAAGGAGTACTTTCCTAAGAATTATGGAAAGAAAAAGAAATGAAGCCCTTAGAGATAGGTTAGGGTTTGATAATTAGGAGAAATTTATTAAAGGAATGGTTGTTAAATTTATAGATACTTTAGGCAGATTGGGAAAGAAAAGAGGAGAAAGACAGTGAAGTTTATTTCATGGAATATTGATTCGTTAAATGCAGCGTTAACATCTGATTCACCACGTGCCATACTATCAAGAAATGTACTAAATACAATTATAGAATATGATCCGGAAATCATAGCATTGCAGGAGACAAAACTATCAAGTAATGGTCCGACTAAAAAGCATGTAAGAATTTTAGAAGATTTGTTCCCAAATTATGACTTTGTTTGGAATACTTCGGAAGAACCTGCACGCAAGGGTTATGCAGGTACTATGTTTTTATATAAAAAGCATTTAAAACCATCGGTTTCTTTTCCCGTAATAGGTGCACCCTGTACTATGGATAGTGAAGGAAGGATTATTACACTAGAGTTTGATCATTTCTACCTAACTCAAGTTTACACACCCAATGCAGGAGAAAAACTGAACCGATTAGAAGATCGTCAGAATTGGGATATAAAATATGCAGATTATCTAGCCAGCCTAGATAAAGAAAAACATGTCATTGCAACAGGCGATTTTAATGTAGCCCATAGAGAAATAGACTTGGCTAATCCTCAAAGCAATCGCGGTACAGCTGGATTTACCGATGAGGAACGCCAGGGATTTACAAATCTTTTAGTAAAGGGCTTTGTAGATACCTTCAGATATGTTCATGGTGATGTCACTGGCGTATACACTTGGTGGGCTCAGCGGGCCAAAACCAGTAAAATCAACAATTCAGGCTGGAGAATTGACTATTGGTTGGTCAGTGAGGAAGTGGCAGAGAAAGTTATAAAGTCTGAAATGATCGACTCGGGTCCAAGACAAGACCATACACCAATATTACTGGAAATCGATTTATAAGATTAAGATAAATCTGCTGCTAGGAGGGGAAAATAAGGGATGATTATGATCCCTTATTTTAATACCTTGGCATCAAGAAAAGCCCATTGAAGAGCATAAGTGTTCACTCTGAGAATATGCAGGGAAAAAAAAGAAAGATAAGTAGGCTTATCCTAGACCTCCCAAGATTGGGTACCATGGAAATTTATAGAGAAGGGGCGCTAGGCTTAGGGCGGGAAAAAACAGGCTATGGCCTGTAACCCTACAAGGCTTAATAGACGCTTTTTCTTTTTGGAAATGGCGACAAAGTAGGGGAATTCAAGCTAGTGGATCATTTTTCCCCCAGGGACATAGAAGCCGCAGTGATAATTAAGATGGATGTATAAATAATGTATATTTTCGGCTCAAGTGCCTATGGCTAATGGGAGCAGAGCCATTGTACTCATATTGTTGAGTATATAATTATTCTATATGTTTTGAACTAACAAAATAAAGTGCATTTATCAACTGGTAGATACATGGGACTTGTTAGGAAACCGACAATGGGCTATAATGTAAAAAAGCAATACCAAGCTTATCATAAAGTGAGTACACAATTTTTTACACTTACCTAGGAGGTAAAATGAAAAGAACAAACAGATTATTGATTATATTGCTAGCAATAACGGTGATACTAAGCGGCCAATTCGGTGGGATGCATATTGCCTATGCGACTGAATTGGAGACTGATTCAATGACAGATTCTGCGACTGAACCAGTAATAAATCCTGAGACTGGTCCAGCTACAGATGCTGAGAATGAACCAGAAACAGAGCTCGAGACTGACCCAGCGACAGATTCTACGACAGAAGCAACAGAAGATACAGAAAAAAGTCAAGATAGTGAAGTGGATCTTGAAGAAACCCTTGAAATGCCTGTGCTTCCAGCATCCATGGCTCCAATGGGTACGGGGCCCGTTAGCCTATCTATAAACGGGAGCCCAGTTGACGAATATGCCGACTTAGATTCCGCCTTCACCGTCTTAAAGGATACTCCCTCTGTAACCAGCGCAGTTGTTGAAATTACTGAGGCCGGAGTATACCCTAGCTCAAGCTTCTCATTTAATGGCTTCGACTTGACAATAAGAGGAGCCACAGGTATTAGACCTGAGATAACAATGGATGATGAGAGCATTCAGTTTTCAGGAGCTACTCTGACAATCCAGAATGTTGATTTATCCATGAGCAATGACCTTCAAGGTTATACTTTTGGTATAGGAAAGTTCGCAAGTGCCTCTACCATTGTTACATTAAACGATACCAATTTAAGATTGGACGGAAAAAACAATACAACAAAATTTGCCATCCAATTCTTCTCAACCAGTGACAACGTTACCTTAAATATTGTAAACCAGTCCGTAGTATTTGTTACGGGTTACAAAGGTAGCAATCCTGGAAATGCGATATATACTGAAAAAGAAAATATTAAGACCGTTAACATCACCGATTCCACATTTATCTCCGATGATAACCGTTCAGGATGGATTGCTTCGGGTACCGGAGACAAGCTTCTTGCTGTTAATGTCACAGGAGGCGTTTTAGAAGTCATAAACAGCACTGGAAACGGCTCCAACGGTGGTAACGTGAATGTCAGTGAAGGGTCTTTAGTCACTTTCAATGATAACTTTGATAATGGATTGTCGGTAAATTGGTTAAAAGTAAACGACTCCACAGTGAAGGTAAGCCGAAACGGCGCCAATGGAATTGTTGCTAGAACGGGATTATGGGTTGAAAACTCTGAAATAACCGTCATAGAGAACAAAGAAAAGTTGATATCAAAGTGGACACAGCCCGGAGGCATTTATTTAAATCAAAGTACAGATACAGTAAGTACCATTGATGGCCAAAGCACAGTAAGTATTCTTGGTAATTCTGGACCAGGACTACATTTATATCAAGGTAGTTTAATTGTAGCTGAAGGGGCTATGTTGACTGTTAAAGACAACAAAGCCTACGATGTAAGAGAAGATGGTCTATACGCCAAAGGCGCTGGGGTTTATCTTCGATCAGGCACTCTGGTTTTACCAAAAAGTGCTGTCATTTATAATAACCGAGCTGCAAATGAAGCAGATGATATTTTTGTCGCAGCCGGCCAAACATTAACATTTCATCAAGCAAATCCCGATAGAGAATCTTGGGTCCTCAATGAAGAACCTGAGTGGGATGAAAACCACGTTATTGATGGTTGGTATGTTGACCAAGTAGGCAATCGCTGGTCAGCTCATGTTGATCCTGTTTATATTGATGAATTTACCTCCTATGGTGACACTCCTATTAATGGACCATTGTCATTAAAAGCCGCTCATAGATTGTTACTGTTTACTGAAGTGGCAGTGGAGAAAATTTGGGTAGGTGAAGTCGGAGAAAGTGTAACAATTAAATTATTAGCCAATGGTGAGGAAATTGATACAGTGGACTTATCAGAAGATAATAAATGGAAATATACTTTTAAGGACCTACCTTCTACAAATATTGACGATGAAGCAATAGAATATACCGTAGAAGAAGTCAAAATTGAAGGCTATGAATCCAAAATAACCGGAAGCCAGGAAGATGGATTTACAGTAACAAATACAGAAGATATACCGCTAATACCATTGGAACCTGCAAAAGGTAAACTAGATGTAAAAAAAGTTTGGGTCGGAAAAGCACTAGAAAGCGTAACGATAAACCTACTTGCCGATGGTAAGAAAGTGGAAACAGTAGTGTTATCGAAAGCCAATGATTGGAAACACACATTTACT
>JAAYGQ010000143.1 GCA_012727635.1 Tissierellia bacterium
CTTTATACCAAGTTGCTCCGTCACTATCTTTTGTTTTTGCGCTTGCTTCAGCACTTTGTCCACGGGTAAGTTGACCCAGAACCGTGCCCCAGGGTGTTTTACGAACCCGGGCAAAATCCCAAGTGACTTTAACCGTACCTTTTATGGCGTCCTCTTTAATAGAGGGAGTCGAAGGCTTTTCAGGCTCTGGTTTGGGAGTAGTAGGCGCAGTAAAGGCAACATTATCTTCATGCATATAGCCATCTTTGCCATCAAACTTTACCTTATACCAGGTGGCTCCGTCACTATCTTTAGTTTTTGCACTAACCTCAGCTGTTTTACCGCGGCTTAGTTGACCCAAAACAGTGCCCCAGGGGGTTTGACGAACTCGGGCAAAATCCCAAGTTACTTTTATCGTCCCCTTTAGAGCGTCTTCTTTAATCGAAGGTTTTTCGGGTTTGGGCGTAGGGGCAGAGGCTAGAGTAAAAACCACATTTTCTTCATGCATGTAGCCGTCTTTGCCATCAAATTTCACTTTATACCAGGTGGCTCCATCACTGTCTTTAGTTTTTGCACTAACTTCAGTCTTTTGATCATACTTTAATTGACCAAGAATCGTTCCCCAGGGCGTCTGACGAACCCGGGCAAAATCCCAGGTTACTTTAAGTGTGCCTTTTACGGCGTCTTCTTGAATAGAAGGCTTCTGTGGTTCTGGCTTGGGTGTCGGAGCTGGAGCTGAAGGGGAAGAAGAACTGTAGCTAACATTTTCTTCATGCATATACCCTACTTTTCCATCAAACTTCACTTCATACCAGGTGGCTCCATCACTGTCTTCAATGCTACCCGTAGCTTCAGCCGTTTTCCCACGGGCAAGTTGACCTAGAACCGTTCCCCAGGGCGTTTGGCGAACCCGGGCAAAATCCCAAGTTACTTTGACAGATCCTTTAATTTCTTTATCTTTGGCTGGTGACTCGACTCTTTCAAAATCGATATACTCACCATACATGTAACCGCCTTGGCTACTAACATTTACTTGGTACCAAATATTCCCATCGCTATCTTTTTGAGAACCTACTACCTCTACTGAAGTGCCTTCGTAGATTAGATCTAGAATGTCACCCCAGGGAGCTTGTCTCAAATAAACAGCAGGATAATTCACTTTTCCTGATTGTGTGCTTGCACCTTCTGCGAAGGCAGGCATCATGATAGGCGTGAACAAAGTCAGGACTAAGGCCAGAGAAAGCAGCCCAGAAATCCATTTCTTCATAAAGACCTCCTTATCTTCTTCGGAGTATACCATGGATGCGTAAAAATTGTAAAGCCCTTGAAATTGTGGCCTTTACCCATGGTTTGCTTGCTATTTCACCTATAGCTATATCTTGTTGTGGTGCTTCTATCATACCCACGACATATGCTAATTCTAGGGTTTTACTCAGAATAAACCCCAGAAAGATTTTCTATCATATTGCTGATATCATCGACAACAACACTGGGAACATAGCTATTGGAAGAAAAAATATTCTCCTGAAGGGTTATGACATTACTCCTCATGCTTCCTGGGACAGCATACCAAAGCCCATCACTAAGGGTAACGCCTTGATAGTTAAAAGGAAAACTATACTGCTCGGTTTTAAGTCCATCCTTCATCCCATCATAGATATCCATTAATTTTTCAATATCAGAAAAAGAATAGGAAGTTCTAATTGAAGGCATCATTTCCTTAGCAAAACTGACCATTTCTCTTCGACCCATACTTTTCGCATACTCAAGTAAATAAAGGATGAGATCTCTTTGGCGCTGATTTCTACCCTGGTCTCCTCCGGAATTATAGCGAACCCGCATATAAAGTATGGCGCCAGCTCCATCTAAAAGCTGTTCTCCTTCGTAGTACTCTCCAAAACGTCCCATATCATAGGCTTCATCGGCGTCAATGTAAACAGGATAGCCACCAATTAGATCAACAGCTTTGGATACTGCCTCAAAGTCAAAAACAACAAAATCTCTGATATTGAGATCAAGATTACGATTGACTGCCTTCATTGTCTCTAGGGGCCCTCCCTCCATATAGGAGTGGTTGAGTTTTTGGTAGGTTTGGGATGTGGGAATATAAGAAAGGGTGTCTCGCATAACTGAGGTAAGTTTCATTGCTTTTTGATTACTATCCAGACTAACAACAATCATAACGTCGCTTCGGCCACCTTCATAACCATCCTCATCAACCCCAATAAGAAGAATGTTTTGGATACCTTTTTGTTTTTCCACATAAACCTTAAGCTGTTCTTCGTCCATATTCACATCTTCTTTTTTAACAATATCCAGTTTATCGTCATCCTTAGGGATGGCAATGGTGTTAAGGCTGGGTAAAAATTCAAGTCCCAAAGAAATACTCACTAGGGCAAGAAGAAAAAAGGTAAACAGGACTCGCCCAATCTTAACACCGGTACTTAATTTTTTTTCTTTCATAATACTTTTTCTCCGCGAAATATACTTTCTATAAGAGGAAGGATTTCTTCTAGTGCTACTAGTCTTTTTTCGCCTTCATCTGAAAGTTTTAGCTCCACAAGCCCTTTATCAATATCTCTTCCTACTGTAATGCGAGCATAGACACCGATGAGTTCCATATCATTGAACTTAACCCCGATACGCTCATCTCTATCATCTATACATACATAAAGACCTGTTTTCATGAGCTCTGTATATAGTTTTTCTCCGGCTTCAGCTTGTTCTTTCTTTTTCGTGTTAACGACCACCACAGCCACTTGAATTGGGGCTAGATGTTTTGGCCACAAGATGCCGTGCTCATTGTGGTTTTGTTCTACAACGGCCGCCATGCATCTTCCCGAGCCGATTCCATAGGAACCCATCATAACAGGGACTAGCTTGTTTTTTTCATCGCTATAGTAAAGGTCCACAGCCTTAGAATATTTATCTCCCAGTTTAAAGGTGTTTCCTATTTCAATGCCACGAGTAAAAACCACCGGTCCTTTACCATTTTCGCAAAGATCTCCTTCTTTAACCAGGCGGATATCGACTACCTGATCAACTTTAAAGTCTTCCAGGTTGACGTTTTTATAATGATAATCCTTTTCGTTGGCTCCGACAATAAAGTTTGCTAAAAGTTCCACTTCTTTATCCATAATAATTGGAATGCTAAGACCCATGGGCCCTGCATAGCCAATCTCAC
>JAAYGQ010000144.1 GCA_012727635.1 Tissierellia bacterium
AATTATACCACAAAAAGAGCTCGAAAGCACTGATAAATCAACACTTTCGAGCTTTTAATAATACGATTTATTCTGAGTCTACCAGAGTGAATCCTATGAATAGTCAATACTTTGTCTTCACTCTGAGAGACCTTCATAATAAATGAAGGTCTCTTATTTTAATCCAAATTTTTATTGGTTTTATTTTAAAAAGTCCAATGCTGCCACAGAGAGGGTTTTCATTCCAAGGGGAATGGCCCGCTCATCCACCAGAAGATGGGGATTGTGAAGTAGTGTTCTTCCCGTGTTTAGCTCGGATTCCATACCCAGCCAGTAATACACCGAAGGAACTCGTTTGGCGAACTCTGAAAAATCTTCGCCTCCCGAGGAAGGCTGCTCGGGAATGAGAACGTTTTCCTGACCGAGAATGCCTCTAAAGAGTTCTATTACCTGCTCTGTCATTTTTACATCATTTATTGTATTGGAATAGCCACCCACATACTGCACTTCACAGCTGCACTCCAAGGCTTCGGCCACTTTTTTTGCCAGGCTTTCAATTCTGCTAGGCATAAGCTTTGAAACTTCAGGATTAAAGGTCCGCACAGTACCTTCCATAACAACCTCATCGCAAATCACATTGTAGCGACTGCCTCCATGGATGGTTCCGATGGTTACCACGGCGCTGTCCATAGGATTTATATTGCGACTAACTATACTTTGAAGAGCGCTCATAATCTGACCGGCTGCCAGTATAGCGTCCACTCCCCTATGAGGTTCCGAAGCATGGGCCGATTTGCCCTTAACTCTAAGATAAACCCGGTCGGATTTCGCACTCACAATCCCTGGCCTTAGGGCCACTTGGCCGAGAGGAATGTTTTTAATATGAAGGGCCATGGCTCCATCAACCGGCGGATTCTCAAGAACTCCATCTTCTATCATATAGCGGGCTCCCCCGGTGGGGTTGGATTCTTCGGCGGGTTGAAAAACAAACTTTATATTGCCTTGGATTTCTCCTTTGAGTTCACTAAGAACTTTAGCTGCTCCTAGAAGAATGGCGGTGTGCACGTCGTGACCACAGGCATGCATTTTTCCTGCTTGCTTAGAAGCAAAGGGAAGATCGGTTTGTTCCTCTATGGGAAGGGCGTCCATATCGGCACGAAGAAGCAGAGTTTTTCCCTGTTTTTCACCCCTTAAAATACCCACAACTCCCATCTTTCCCACTCTGTCCTGCACCTCAAGCCCAAGCTTTTCAAGCTCTTTCTTAACCAGTTTAGAAGTTCTTTCTTCTTCCATACCTAGCTCAGGGTGCTGATGTATATCCCTTCGCAGCGCTATGGTTTCTTGGGTGTGTTTCTCAATTAAGCCATCCAGTCGCTCCATCATCAAATTCATCCTCCTCTTTTTAAAAACGAGTCCACCTACTTTATCAAGCCATTAAAAGGGCAATAGGGCTCAAAAAGCAGATTACGACTATAAGCATACTATAATAAAGCAACCGTTACAAGAATTCATCCTCTAGTAAACCTTTGTCAATTTAAAAATTGCCTCAGAGTTAATTATAACTACCCCCTTGCCCCCAGAGGATTCCAATAAGAATCTCAAAATACTCTTCTTTTCTTAAAGAATTTAGATAGGCTAATAGGGGAATCATCCTATGAGCAGCTTTTAGAAAGTTTGGTTCTTTTACCAAATTAGGGGTTTACCAAGCCATCCTGCCGGATTCAAGGTGTTGCCCTAGTGTTTGGTAAAAAAGATTATAACTTCGGAAGCGTTTATTACAGGAATGGTTTAGTTTTTGTTTACCTTATACTGTGATATACCTTTATTTTTGAAATAATTAGCTATCTTAAAGATAAGATATCATGTATAATAAATATAACAATGCACTAAAATATGAAAGGTGGTAAAGATGAAACTTAAAGGTAAAGTTGCAATTGTCACTGGCGCCAGTGGAGGAATGGGAAGAGATATCGCTCATTTATTTGCAAAGGAAGGCGCTACGGTTTATGCAGCTGCCCGCCGTGTGGAACGTCTAGAAGAACTTGCTGAGAACACAAAAGACCTCGAAGGCAAAATCATTCCCTACGCCGTTGACCTTATGGATCAAGAGGCCGCGGAAAAAATGATGGACTTCGTAAAAGAAGATGCTGGTAAACTTGATATTCTTGTTAACAATGCAGGCCTCATGGATGACTTTAGTCCCGTTGGCGATGTTACCGATGAAATGCTCCATAGAGTGTTCAATCTTAATGTCTTCTCCCTTTTCTATACCATGAGAAAAGCTGTCAATATCTTCAACGAGCAAAGCGGAGGAATTATAGTCAACGTTGCCTCCATCGGCGGACTCTTCGGCGCAAGAGCAGGAGCTGTTTATACTGCTTCTAAACACGCTGTAGTGGGTCTTACGAAAAATACTGCTTTTATGTATGCCAATAAAAACATTCGCTGTAATGCGATCTGCCCCGGTGGTGTTGAAACCGAAATCGGTAGCAGTGAATTTATGGCCCATGTCAATCCCGATGGGATCGCCGCTATTATGCCTATGACAGTAGGAAATCCACGCAGTGGTTCCGGCGAAGAAATCGCCACCATCGCTCTTTTCCTAGCCTGTGATGACTCAAGCTTCATCAATGGCCAAGCCATCGCTGCCGACAGTGGTTGGACTGCCTACTAAGATAAAAAGAAACCGGATGATTTGTGGGCTACAAAGCCCACTAAATAGCTAGTGGTTTTCTTGATTATAAAAAACGCTGGGATCTTGGGATAACTAAGACACCAGCGTTTTTTCTTCGTAATATCTTAAAAATTTACTACCCGAAGGTCTAGAATGTTTGCTTTAAAAGTTTTCCAGCCATTTCAATTTAAATAGTAAGCGCATTTTATTGCTTTTAGCATTCTATATCCTGCTCTTTTACACAGGGCCCAGGCAAAGTTTTTTATTTTGTTCTTTTTTTTGTAAACCTCCCCTACTCCTATCTAAGCTATTGGAAAAGGTGCGCTGGTATCTTGTTTATTATTAATTAAAAGCTCTTCTGGTTTTTCTATGCTCGGTCCATTATTTTTCTTTGTTTTCAGGCTCTATATTCTTTCTAGTGCTGCTAGCTCCAAATTTGCATCGGTGCATAACTGACTATAACTTTAATATCTACCAAGTGAGCACCAGTAAATGGGATTTTTGGTGACAGCAGAGAGTTAAAATCTCTTTATTTGACATTGATCCCTTTGTTTGTTATCTTTATTACAGTTAAGGATTTTCATGAACAAGATAAAGGAGGTTTTTATGAACAAAAGAGATTGGGTGATCCTTGCCACCATTGTCAGCCAGGGCTATAAGAATCACCGTATTATAGCTGAAAAGACCGATTACTCCATAGGCCTTGTCAACGCTTCCCTTAGAAAATTGATAAGCCAAGGATATCTCGATAAAGACTATGAAGTTACCTCTAAGACTCAGCTTTATATGGAGCAGTCAAAACCAAAGCGCGCCATCATCTTGGCTGCGGGAACCGGTCTTCGTATGATGCCCATTAGCAGAACTCCCAAATGCCTACTGAAGGTCAATGATGAAGTACTAATTGAGAGAATTATTAAGCAGCTCCACGAGGTGGGGATCTTTGAGATCCATGTTGTTGTGGGATATGAAATGGAAAAGTTGGAATTTCTTTCCAATAAATTTGGAGTTGAACTGATCTATGATCATGACTTTGCTCGCAGAGACAGCCTCCACTCTTTAAGCTTGGCCGCAGAACATCTTTCCAATGCCTATATCGTTCCCGCCAGTGTTTGGTTTGCAAAAAATCCCTTTTACATAAACGAGTACTTTTCTTGGTATGCTATATCTGCCTATCTCGATGAAGAAAGTTATCTTAGACTCAATAGAAAAATGGAACTTGTATATATAGAGGATGAAACACCGGGCAATTCCATGATTGGCCTTGCCTATCTCCTAGATAAAGATGCCCAGCTCGTCAAAAAAGAACTCCTTGAACTGGACAAAAAACGTAAATACAATAGAGAAAGTTGGGAGCGCGCCCTATTTGTAGGAAATAAGCTTCTTCCCTATGCCAGGGTTATGCTGGGTCAATCGGCCTATGAGATCAATACCTATGAAGATCTTAGGCAGCTTGACAGCTACTCTAAGGATCTACGCTCTAAAAACATTAGTCTGATCAGCCAGGTCTTTAGAGTTCCCCCTCAGGATATACACAATATTTCCGCCCTTATGAAGGGCATGACCAATAATCTTATGCGTTTTAGCATTGGTGATGAGCCCTATCTTCTACGTATTCCCGGGGTGGGCAGCAATGAGCTCACCAACCGCCAACAAGAAGCCGATGTCTATGAAGCTCTTAAAGGGAAAAACCTCACCGATGAAGTGGTATATATATGCGGTGAAGATGGTTATAAAATTGCCAAATACTGGGAAAACTCCAGACCCTGCGACGTTGAAAACCGCGAAGAAGTTGGCCTGTGCATGGAGCACCTTAGAAAACTCCACGAAATGAAACTTCAAGTGCTTCATAGCTTTCTTCCCATGGAGAAATTGCATATCTATGAAAATTTATTAAGCGAGCCTCCTTCCTTTACCGATTATGAAATAACCCGGGGGAAAATTCACGAACTGGCTCGCTATCTTGACATGCTCCCCAAAGAAGAGGTTTTGTGCCATATTGATCCCGTCAGTGATAATTTTCTTTTCTTTGAAAATGAACCCTACCTTATTGACTGGGAGTATGCCGGTATGAGTGATCCTCCCATCGACATTGCTATGTTCTCCATTTATGCCGATTATTCCAAGGAACGAATCGATGAACTGATGGAGATGTATTACGGCCATGAGCCTTCCCAGCTGAATCGTTTTAAGGTCTATGCCTATGTCGCCATTGCCGGACTTCTCTGGTCGGTTTGGTGCGAATATAAAAGTCAATTCGGTGTCACCTTCGGAGAATATGCCATTAAACAATACCGCTATGCTCGTAGTTTTCATAAACACGCCATGGAAGTCTTAAATACGCCTGAGTTAATCGGACTTTTAAAATCCGGTGTAAGATTGGACGCTTAAAATGAAGAAAAATACTTTTAGAGATTTAAGTAAAGAACTGGATTGGCCTCTAATCTTTATGCCTCTTGCAGCCGTAACCGCCCTGACCCTATTGTTTATGGTTATTCCAGAGCAATCTACGCAAATCACCGATAGTATTCGGGGATTTCTTAGCAATGAACTGGGATTTTTCTATATTCTTATAGGCCTTGGAATCCTTATTACCACTATTTATATTGCCTTTTCTAAATATGGACAGATACGCCTGGGTGATATGGAAAAACCCCTTTATTCCGACTACAAATGGGGCACTATGATATTTACTGGCGTATTTGCTGCCGATATTATTTTTTACTCCTTTATCGAATGGGCCCTCTACGCTGCAGAACCCCGAATTGAGAGCCTTGGAGGAATCCAGGACTGGGCATCGACCTACCCTCTTTTCCACTGGGGACCCATACCCTGGGGTTTTTATATTATGCTGGCTGTGGCCTTTGGTTTTATGCTCCACGTCCGCGGGACAACAAAACAAAAGTTTTCAGAAGCTTGTAGGCCACTTTTAGGAAAAGGCATCGATGGGATTCCAGGAAAAATCATTGACTTTATTGCCATCACCGCCCTAATCGCCGGTACAGCTACGACCTTCTCTCTTGCCACTCCCCTGCTGGCCACGGCTTTGAGTAAAGTATTGTCCATTCCCATGTCCACCGGACTTACCGTGGCAGTGCTAGCCATTATTTCTATTGTCTACACCGTTGCCGTTCTCATAGGCATGGAGGGCATTGTTAAACTTGCTTCCATTTGCACTAGCATATTTGTTGCCATGCTCCTTTATTTTCTTTTTATGGGAGGCGAAACTCGGTACATAATTGAAACTGGCATTTCTTCCATTGGTAATTTGGTCCAAAACTTTATTGGTATGGCCACCTGGATGGATCCTCTTCGTATATCAGGCGATGGGATCAATGGATTTGTACAAAATTGGACGATTTTTTACTGGGCCTATTGGATGGCTTGGTGTGTTGCCACTCCTTTTTTTATCGGTATGATCAGTAAGGGTAGAACCATTAAAAATGTGATTCTAGGGACCTATGTCTACGGACTATCTGGTACCTATCTCTCCTTTATTGTCTTTGGCAACTACGGTCTTTCCCAGCAACTTTCAGGCAAGGTGGATATAATCGGCATGGTTGCCCAGGGAACCGATATAAATCTTGGTATCATAGAGATTTTTAACACTCTGCCTCTAACAAATTTTCTGCTACTATCGCTTTTTGTTATGATGGTCACCTTTTATGCAACAACCTTTGATACCATCACTCTAGTAGTGTCGGCCTATTCCTATAAAGACCTCCACCCAGATCAAGAAGCCGCCCGCTCTGTACGCGCCTTTTGGGCCCTTATGTTTATTGTTTTCCCCATTGCCCTGATCTTTGCAGAAAACTCCATCAACTCTTTGCAGTCCATCTCTATCATTGCAGCCTTTCCTATTGGAATGGTCTTTCTTATGATTATTGTCAGTTTTTTCAAGGACGCCAATAAATATCTAGAGGAGCAAGCCAGTTTGTAGATGCCTACATCCATTAAACTAAGATTTTGATTCATAGAGGGTATTTTGAATTCTCTGCAGTGATTTATGAAATAAAAATAAGGGTCACTTTTATAAGTGGCCCTTATTTTGTAATTGATAGAAAAGCCTATCTCACTTCTTTTCCTAACTTGAAAACTTTGTTAATCTTAAATAGTGTATCCAGATTCTCCAGCGGGTTTTCATCCAGCACTAGAAAATCAGCAAATTTCCCTTCCTCTAGAGTTCCATAATCTTTGTCGATTCCTAGAAGCTGCGCACTGGATTTAGTCGAAGATACCAAAGCGTCCATGGGTGTCATTCCACACTCCACCATAAGCTTAAGTTCCATGGGAGCACTTCCGTGAAGATTAAAGGGGGTACCGGAATCGGTTCCCATGGCAATCTTTACTCCAGCCTTGTAGGCCTTGGTAAAGCTTTCCATATGAAATTTCATTACATAGTTTGATTTATCCACGGCAAATTGAGGAATGCCTGCTTCTACGCCATTTTTGACGATAAAGTAGGGGGCCACCAGGGTGGGGACAAGATAGACTCCCTTTTCCAGCATAAGGCCAATGGTTTCGTCGTCTAAGAAGATTCCGTGTTCTACGGAATCAATGCCGGCAAGAATGGCATTTTTTATTCCTTCGGTACCCTGGGCATGGGTGGCGGTTTTCTTACCGGCTTTGTGGGCTTCCACAACGGCGGTTTTCATTTCTTCCATGGAAAGCTGTGGACTTCCGGGCTCGACACCCTTGGTCAGAACCCCGCCGGTGGCCATGATCTTAACCACATCGGCTCCGGCTCTTAGCTGCTCTCGGGCTGCTTTTCTTGTCTCTTCGGGTCCATCGGCTTCTCGGCCCATAAACCAGCCATGACCGCCCGTCATGGTTACGCACTTTCCAGCGGCTAGAAACTCAGGACCTTCAATGAGGCCTTCTTTAACGGCGTCTCTTAAATCAAAATCAATTCCTGCCGGAGCACCTAAATCTCTAAAAAAGGTGGTACCGGCTTTTAGATGTTTTTTTAGATTTGCCGTTCCACGCAGTGCTGTTTTGGCAGGCGACTCTTTTATCATCAAGGAAGTAGGGTCCCCTACGGGCTCCATAGTAATATGAACGTGGGAGTTGATCATTCCCGGCATTACCGTTTTCCCCTCTAGATCTACGACGAGGCCATCAAACTCCGGAGCCTTGCCACTGCCCAAAGTAGTAATTTTTTTATCTTCTACGACGAAATAGGCCTTCTCGGTGGGAACGCTTCCGCTGCCATCAATCAGTCTAAATCCTTTATACAATGTCTTTTCCATAAATTCCTCCTATAAGAATTTTACCATAAATCCAGCTAGAACAACCGAAGCGATGGTGACAGTAACAAAACCCGCCACTAACATCTTTGGCAGTATTGCATCCAGTATAAGTTGCTGCTCTTCTTTGTTGCTGGCATTGGAGCGGGCCACTTCATTTGAAAGAATAAAGGTCCCGGGAAAGCCAAAGAGAGCCGATGTTCCAATGGCAATGGCCATATTCATAGAGACTCCCAGCAGCTTGCCGATGACACTGGAAAACAGAATGATACCGACGGTTCCAAGGCTTAAACTTGCCAGCAGGGGAAAAAGAAGGGATAGAAGCATTTCCACCGAAGCTTGGGTCAAACTGGCAAAAATAACCGCCATTAGAGAAACCATAGCCAGACCAAAGGCATTGGCCTTTACCATAATATTTTTTTCAAGAAAGCCAATTTCTGATAGGGCCACGCCCACAAGAAGACACATAACAAATTTATGAATAATGCCTCCGGTTAAGTCAGCGAGTTTAAAGCTAAGCATAACTGCCAGTGCCAGTTTGGCTAGTAGAATATAAGTAGTCTGAAGATCCTCAGGAAGAGCGGGCATGAACTTTTTCTTCTCCACCTTTTTTTCCACTGCAACTTCTTTGATTGATTTGTCTTCAAGGTCCTGATTGGCAAGAATCTTTTTTGCTTCTTTATTCAAAAAGAAGGTGGCTACGGGATAGCCGAAAAAGCCCTGAACAACAACCAGTATCGTGGCAAAAACAGCTAGGGAATCCAGGCCCTTGGCTGTGGCGGCTTCCCCCATGATAATGGCAGCAACCACGCCACCGGAAATCGGAGGAGCAGCAGCTATGGCATAGGTTTTACCGATAATAGGGCTTCCAACAATAAATAGAAATATTGCAATTCCCACTACAGCCCCCGCAGCAATGACTACCGTTTTCCATTGCTCCTTCAAATCTCCAAAATCCAGAAGAGTGCCCATATGGGTAATTAAAAACCCAATCATTAGGGCTCCAATGCCACTAAGCTGAGCATCGACAAAAAGCGTCGTAGGTACACCCATCCAAAAACCCACCATAATAAGTACGGAAGCCACAAACATCATCGAGACAATGGATTTGGTCTTTGATGATATAAAGTCTCCCACGGCAAAAATAACAAGAATGTAAGTAATAGCTAATAATGAATCCATAGTATCCTCCAAAGATAGTTTTGATGATTTCTCATCATAGATAATAAAAAATCCCACTCAGAATGGTATGTTGGCGCCAAATACCTTTCTGAATTTGGGTATTAGAGAGAAGTATAGTTTCTTTTTCATTATATGTCAATCAAAATATGAGAATTTTTCTATTATTTTTAACAATTAAATCATGAATAGGAATAATAGTATAAATTTATTTATTTTATTACTAGTTTAGTTTTTATTTTATCAAGGTTTTGAATTGAAACTACATAATTCTCCTTTTTTTCCTGAACTTTCGAATAAAATCCACTTTCTCGCAATTAGACAAATCCTTTGAAATATATCGTTTTTTCAATAATTAACTAGGCCCTAGCTAAAAGGGTACTAAAATATTAGAAGGTTAACTTCAATAAAGTAGGAAGGGAGAAATACTATGAGTACACCTTTACCCGCCGAAGCGCTGGTTGGCATCCCCGGAGGAACACTGATTACCAAAACTCCCGAAGAAGGACGAGCGCTGGCCATGCTGATTGCTAGGCATACCATTCACCAAATTCAACCGGACCTTGATATCTTAAAAGCTGGTAGGCCAGGTTATTCTGCCGATCCTGCCATGCTCACCGCTGCTTCTCAAGTTGTGGCCATTGAGTTCCAAACCATCGCTGCAGCCAACAATTATTGGAGATAGTTTAACTTAGTAGTGTATCTTAGCTTAGACTTTAAAGTAAAAAGATGCCGTGTTTTCACCGGCATCTTTTGCTTTCTTCTTAAAAGCTTTTATTTAATTTTTTTCTCCATGATACAAACTGTCCTAGCTTGTATATCGAGAACCCGGAATCAACAGTTACTTCTTCCCCTTGTTTAAATATAAGCCTAAGTCGAGCATCCAGGGGCATTAATCTAGGGTAAAAGCCCTTAAAAACACTACAACTCATGGCTTTCTCTTTAATGGCGGGGGAAGAAACACGAAAATTAAACTCTTTTTTCGATAGCTTGGTGGCAGAGGATAGATATAGAACTCCCTAGTCTCATTACCAGGTAAAAGGGATGGGGCTTGCTCTATTTTTCTTAGAGGAAGCCTCATCACCTCTTACCACTTTATTCTCAACAGAATTTGCTTAGTGATCTAGGATAAATAATCCAGGGCCGTTTGCACAAATAGAGCTGTCCCCTTATAGAAAAGGCTCTCATCCAAATCAAACTTGGAATTGTGATGGGGATAGCTCTCTCCCCCAATTTTACGAATGTTGTTTAAAAAGAAGAAAGTTCCCGGAGCCTTCTCTAAAAAATAAGCCATATCTTCGGCTCCCATAACTGGCTCTTTTAGCATTATGATATCCTCTTGCGGTAGGATTTTCTTTGCTGACTCTACAAAAAAGTCTGTAAAGCTATCGGAGTTGATAAGAGCTGGATATTTGAATTCATATCTCACTTCACAATCTGCCCGCATAGCAGAGGTGATGCCCTTTGTCATTTCTTCTATACGCCGAGCCAGTCTTATTCTGGTTTCATTATTAAAGGTTCGTACCGTACCTTCTAGTTCTACTTCTGCGGGAATAATATTTGTATTGTAACCCCCCTTGATCTTGCAAATCGATAGTACAGCGGGATCTACGGCGGCGGTTTCTCTGCTCACTAGGGTTTGCAGGGCCATTATCAGCTCCGCTGCAATGGTAATGGGATCCACCGACTGCTCGGGATAGGCCCCGTGGGACCCTCTACCTTTAATCTTTATAAATACTCGGTCGGCGGCAGCCATCATAGGACCATAGCGCACACCGATTTTACCGCTGTGGATTTCCGGATGGAGATCTCCATTATGAAGTCCCATCACTGCATCGACGTGGGGATTTTCCAGGGCGCCTTCTTCAATCATGGGAAGGGCTCCACCGGGAGATTCTTCTCCGGGTTGGAAAAGCAGTTTTACATTGCCCTTAAGCAGGTGAGCGTTTTCTTGAAGGATCTTAGCTGCACCAAGGAGCATAGCGGTATGACCATCGTGTCCACAGGCATGCATGGCTCCATTTTTCGAGGCAAACTCTAGGCCTGTTTCTTCCCCGATAGGAAGTCCATCCATATCGGCCCGTAGGGCTATGGTTTTGCCCTCTTCCCTTCCCCGGATAAGACCTACAAGGGCATTTCCACCTAAAAGCTCTTTGTAGTGGATCCCCAGCTCATCTAGAGCCTTTTTTACATAGGCGCTGGTTTTAGGTAAATCCAGTTCCAGTTCCGGTATGCTGTGCAGAGCTCTTCTCCAGGAAATGATCTGCTCTTCTACTTTTTTTGCTTCTTTTAAAACATCCATCATAGGGTACCTCTCTTTAGTCTTGGGTAATTTACTGTATAAAGATAAATTACCCTATTTTTACTTTTTTATCCACCAGTGGGCCTTGGATCCTTAGATTTTAATTCTATCGATCTAAAATGTCAAAGTCTTAGAAAAGCAAGGGTCTTCTTAATGGCAGAAGACCCTTCTTTATTTTCACTGCTCCACTCTTTTATAAGCTCTGGTCCTTGGTCTGGGACTAGAGGCTTTCCAGAGCCTTTTTCGTTTTATCATTAAAGCTAGCTAGTCCACTGACCTCGGCGGCAAGGGCCGTCAGAGGCACGATATCCTCTCTAGTGATGTAATGCAGTGCAAACTTCCTATTGAGGGCCATAAGTTGTTTTAAACCCGTAGCGACACGGTTTAAATAGGAGTAGACCCCAACGGCACCGGCAGAGATACTTGAAGTCTCTTCCCCATAGCTGAGTCTTAGCTCCCGGTAGCCACAGAAAATGTCTTCTACGGTGGAACCATATTTTTCATAGTTCTTAGGTATTTTGTTTTCTTCAATGTGCTCTGCCATTACTTTTGATGACATGGCGGCGCTCATAGCGCCTCTACCAATGCCAATAAGCTGAATATAAGGAGCTCCCAGAGCTAGGCCCTTATAAACCTGGTCTTCCATCACAAAGCCACCGGCCACGGCCACCTGAGGAAGAGCATAGCCCTTTTCCTTCATGGCCTGGAGGATTTCTACTAGGGCACCTTCCATATAGACCGTGGGCATACCCCACTCGTTCATCATTTTTGTCGGGCTATTTCCCGAACCACCACCGGCGCCATCAAAGGTAACAAGATCCACCCCTGCTTTAGAAGCAATCTTAAGGATGTCCAGCAGGTCCTGGGGGTCATAGGGTCCGACCTTAAAGCAAACTCTCTGGGCTCCCAGTGCTTTAAGTTCAGCCACTCTATCCACAAGGATTTTTTCGTTCCACATGGGGAGCTTTCCAATTTTTTCGAAGATCTGCCCCATGCCCTTTTCATAGTTTTGAATCACCTGGGGGTCACTTGGGTCGGGATAGACTACATAACCCATTTTATGGTGGCGCTGGGCGTCGGCTAGGCTCTCCACTCTTCCCATACCTTGGATTCCCTTGGAGCCTTGACCGAATTTCAGTTCAACGCTGCGCACCCCCAGCTTTGTTATAGCGTAGTCCAGCACGCCGTAGCACTCATCGTCGTAGTTGCCCTGAAGAATGATATCTCCATAGCCCCTATCATAGCGCCTGAACTCTCCTAGCATTTTTTCAATAAGGGGAGAAGAAACAACCCTACCCTCTTCAAGAACTAGCTGGGGGTCTTTAGCAATCACGTCTTCTCCGATAACCACCACCACGCCGGCAAGAGCGGCTCCACGGTAATAGTCTTGCCAATTGAGTTTTGCCATGGCAGGAAGAATAAAGGGGGCTTTTAGTGGAACTTGATTTTCCAGTCCAAAGCTATAGCTAATATCGGCTTTGGGGAAAGTAGCCAAAAAGGCGTCTTCTTCACAGCCCTGGGCTCCAAAAACCCGGCCATTGATATTGAAATGAGAAAAATCCAGAGGATAATTCTTCTCCGAGCCAAACTGATTGATATTTGTCATATAGGGATAAATAGCCTCGCTGCCCCTGAGGGCCGATAATCCAATTTCACAGAGCCCTGTGCAATTGGACGCACATACGGCACACATGCCGGAAAAAGGAGACAAATGCTGGGGAGTTCTCATCCGAGTGTTGGTCATAGTGCTACCTAAAGATGGACTATAGGTCATGTTTAACCTCCTTGTTAAATCTTCTTTATACTTCAATTGTATCCTTTTAAAAAATTAAATCAATCTTCCTTGGGGTATTAGAAATAATAACAGATAAAGGATAGACTGGCTCTATAATGCTTATTCCTTGTTAAGATTCTAGCAAGGTAATCAAACCAAGCCCAGGGCTTTCTATAAAACAATGTTCCATGGAGGTGATAATGCAAACAGCAATCTATTATGGTCTTGCTACTTTTCTTACTCTATTTTCTTTTCTAAAGGATAAAAACAAAACAAAACTATCCCTTAGAAAGGCCTGGAAATCCTTTGTGAACATTCTGCCCCAATTGCTGGGAATGATTAGCGTTATTGGAATCATTATTGCCTATTTGAGTCCCCAAACCATAAGCAATCTTATCGGAGGTTCTTCAGGATGGCTAGGGGTTTTATCCGCCGCTATAGTGGGTTCCATTACACTGATTCCGGCCTTTGTGGCCTTTCCCATGGCTGCCATACTCCTTGAAAATGGAGCCGGCTATATGCAGCTAAGTGCCTTTGCATCAACTCTAACCATGGTGGGTTTGATTACTTTGCCCCTGGAAATCAAGTTCTTTGGTAGAAAATTTGCCCTCCTTAGAAATATTTTGGCCTTTGTTTTCGCTTTTATAGTGGCCTTTGTCATTGGAAGGGTGGTGGGTTAAATGAAGATCCTTAAAAAATATCTTGTTTTTCTTCTCAGCCTGGGAGTAATTGGCCTTAGCTTTTTATGGGACAAGCAAACGGCAGTCAAGGCCGTGGTCACAGTGGGTAAAAGCTTTAAGGAAATGCTTTTTATTCTTCCTCCCATCTTTGTTCTGCTGGGTCTCTTGGACGTTTGGGTGCCCAGAGAAACCATGGTAAAATACATGGGCAAAGATTCAGGCTTAATGGGATCTCTTCTTGCTTTTTTACTGGGCTCGGCGGCAGCCGGCCCTCTCTATGTGGTCTTTCCCATCGCCGCAGCCTTTTTGCGTAAGGGGGTAGGTCTTTTTAACGTTCTCATCATGATCGGAGCCTGGTCCACTACAAAAATTCCTATGCTTCTAATGGAATACAACTCCTTGGGGGCAAAGTTTACCCTAACTCGTCTTTTTATGAACATCCCCCTTATTATTATCATCGCCCTGGTCATGGTGCTCCTTTTAAAGGAAGAAGATGTACAGGAAATCTATAAAAGAGCGGCAAAAATGGAGTAATAAAGGGATCTAATTACTGTGTTTTTTTATCAGAGCAGTGCAAGCTGCCATTGATCAGTAAGGAGAGTTCGCATCCTCCCCTCACAGAAAAATGCCTACCAAATCCATAAAGCAAATAGAAAAAAGGATATCCCGCTAAAGAATATCCTTTTTTCCTATTTATAAGATTTATCTATCCCCAGTGGCCTAACCAATGCCACCATAGAAGATTCCCAAAATGTAAACTAGGATGGTTAGCCCCACAAAGAGATACTTTGCAGCGGGTTCAAGCCAGGGACCGATGGGTTTCTCCCTGCCCATTTGAAGCTGCTCCCGGGCGAATTTCATGCCACAGACCCAGTAGAACATGATTCCGGCAAGTAGGGCACCTAGGGGGATCACGTAGATACTGACCACGTCCATCCACAGCCCCAGCCGTCCTCCTTCTTCAATAAAGACTCCTACCACTGCAGCTAAAATAAGCACCAAGGCCACGGCGATAGGCCGAGACATTTTGAAATGATATTGAAGAGCTTCTATGGGAGATTCAAATAAATTCACCAGAGATGTGATCCCTGCAAAAAGCACAGCGACAAAAAATACTAGGGAGAAAATTGCTCCCAAGGGCATTTGTTTAAATATTTCCGGCATGGTAACAAACATCAGTCCCGGGCCCGCTCCTGGATCCATACCAAAGGCAAAGACCGCTGGCAGAATGACCATGGCAGAAAGAAGAGCTGCCAGGGTATCAAAGACAGCCACAAACCCTGCAGAGTGAAGAATGTCTTCCTCCTTATTTAAATAACTACCATAGACCAGAGTACCGGACCCCGCCAAAGACAAGGAGAAAAATGCCTGGCCCAGGGCAAAAACCCAGGTCTTAAGATTGCCCAGAGCCGACCAGTTGGGCTTAAAAAGGTAGCTATACCCTGCGGCGGAGCCGGGAAGGGTAAAGACATAAATTCCTAGAAGTAAAAACAATCCAAAAAACGCCGGCATCAGTACTTTATTGATTCTTTCAATGCCCGAGGAAATTCCCGCAGCCATAATAAAAAAGGTGAGAAACAGAGCCAGAAAATGCCATCCCAGGCTTCCAAAATTTTCTGTAAGACTACCAAAGTAGGCTCCGCTGCTTTGGGCCTTGAGAAGACTGCCACCGATGGCCCCCGCACTAAAGCGCAAGATCCAACCCATAACAACACTGTAGCCAATGGCAATACCAAGAGAGCCCAGCACGGGAATCATGCCAATAAGGCCACCATAGTTTTTGCCTCTTCTTTTCAAAGCCTTATCAAAGGCCCCAAGAGGTCCCGCCTCCATAGCCCTACCAAAGGCCATCTCCCCAATGACGCCGGTATACCCAATCAGTACTACGAAGATCAAATAGGGGATCAAAAAAGCTGCTCCGCCAAATTGTCCGACGCGGTAGGGAAAAAGCCATATGTTTCCCATCCCCACTGCAGAACCGATACATGCAAGAATAAAGCCGAATTTGGAACCAAAATGTTCCCTTGAGGAAGAACTTGCTTTAACTTCTTTTGCCATTTCACTACCTCCTTTGGAGAAATCTCCCCTGAATTAACACATAACTTGAGCCTATCCCTCTACCAGTATAATGTCAAGAAAAATTTATAAATATATAGATACTTATGTCACTACTAGCCTATCCAGTGCAATATATCACCAAAAATTAAGGCTTAGTCTTCTTTAGCTTGATGAATTGTCAAGTCAAGTGCGCCACTTCGTGTAGAAATACTTGAATGGGCGATTTCCAGCCTAAACATTTTCTTGGTCTGTTGTTAATTAGGTATAAATTCTGGGTTAGTTCCTCCTCAGAAA
>JAAYGQ010000145.1 GCA_012727635.1 Tissierellia bacterium
CAGCGGATGGTAATTTCACTGGTTTCATCGGTGGTTACTCTTCAAACGAAATGATGAGTTTCTTAAAAGGCGTATTCCTTTCTGATAATATTGGTTCTTCCAATAAAACCAGAGTTAGAAATGCTGAGCTTGATGAACTAATCATCAAGGCCACAAAAACTCTAGATCAAGGCGAAAGAGAAAAAGTTCTGCAAGAAGCTACAAAAATTCTTAACGATCTTTGTCCAGAAATGCCTCTATATCAAGATTACAATCTTACCACACATAAAGCTAATTTAAAGGGCACCTTCGTTACAACCGGTGGAGCTTTCTTTGCCCAAGAGTGGGAATGGTAGAAATTGATTTTTTAAGTTTTTAACTATCTCGCCTAAATTGGCGAGATAGTTTTTTTTGAAAGGAACCCTATTATGTGGAAATATATTTTAAAGCGTTTGCTTTATCTTATCCCGGTTCTTTTTGGAGTTACGCTGCTTGTGTTTTTAATCATGAGCGTTGCCCCTGGAGATCCGGCGAAGGTTATTTTAGGTGAACAAGCCACACCGGAAGCCATAGAACAACTCCGTGTGGAGCTGGGACTTGATGATCCGGTTCTTGTTCAATATATGCGTTATGCTACAGGACTTCTTAAGGGAGATATGGGCATGTCTTATAAGTCCAAGGACCCAGTGGCCGTAGAGATTGTAGCTCGTATTCCTACCACGCTTAAGCTCACCTTATCTGCAACATTAATTGCTGTTTTAGTAGCTATACCTTTAGGGATTTTTGCTGCAGTAAAACAAAATACACTTTTTGATGGATTAAGCATGTTTATTGCCCTTTTAGGAATTTCAATTCCTATTTTTTGGCTTGGCCTTATGCTTCTCGTGCTTTTCTCCCAAAGATTGGGTTGGTTCCCTTCCTCTGGGGCCGCAAGTTGGAAAAGCTTTATTCTTCCTGGCGTAGCCCTTGGTTTTCACAGCATGGCCTCTATCGCACGTATTACGCGCTCTTCCATGCTTGAAGTTATTCGTCAAGACTATATTCGTACGGCACGAAGCAAAGGTATGCCCTACAGAGATGTTATTACAAAGCATGCCCTTCCGAATGCTCTTATTCCAACCATAACGGTTACCGGTCTTCAAATCGGTGCTCTTATGGCAGGAAGTGTTCTTACTGAAACTGTCTTTTCCCTTCCCGGAATTGGGCGACTGATTATAAATTCAATTCAAGGTCGTGATATACCAGTTGTTTTGGGATGTATTCTTGTCTTTACTATTGGTTTTTCTGTGGTAAACCTCTTGGTTGACCTTCTCTATGCCTATGTTGATCCACGGATCAAGGCTCAGTACACCTAGGAGGTCGAAATGGAAAAAATAAAACCAAAAATATATAAGAAAAAAGGACCGATTGTAGAAGTTTTTCTGCGTCTTGCAAAGAATAAAACCGCTATTTTAGGTCTTATAATTGTTGCAATACTTATCATTGCTGCATTGGCAGCCCCATTTATTTTCGACTATGATGATGTTATCATTAAGCAGAACATATCCAATCGCTTGCAATCACCAAGTAAAGATAACTGGTTTGGAACCGATGACCTTGGTCGTGATATTTTTGCACGTATTGTTTACGGATCTCGTATTTCTTTACGAGTAAGCTTTACAGCAGTTGCCATTGCTCTTTTGATAGGCGGATTTCTAGGAGCCATCGGAGGCTATTATGGGGGAATGCTTGATAATATCATCATGCGTTTTATGGACGTTTTCCTAGCCATACCTGGAACGCTCTTTGCCATAACAATCGCTGCAGCCCTAGGCAATAATATACGTAACCTGATTATTGCCCTATCCATCTCAAGTATACCGGGCTTTGCTCGAATTCTAAGAAGCTCAGTTATAACGGTTCGCGATGTGGAGTTTATAGAAGCTGCCCGCGCTATAGGCGCCAATGATGCAAGAATAATACTAAATCATGTTATCCCCAATTCCCTGGCTCCAGTAATTGTTCATACAACGCTTAATGTTGCGACCATTATTCTTACTATTGCAGGATTGAGTTTTCTTGGACTTGGTATTGCACCACCGGCACCGGAGTGGGGATCTATGCTGTCTTCAGGAAGAACCTATCTTATTGGTCATTCCTACATTACGGCATTTCCAGGTTTTGCCATCATGATAACCATCCTAGCCCTGAACCTTCTTGGTGATGGTTTGCGGGATGCCCTAGACCCAAGGTTGAAATAGGAGTTGAATAATGGAAAATAAACCGATTTTGGAAATAAAAAATCTCGTAGTTGAGTATCGGACCGATGATGGGATTGTCCAAGCTCTAAATGGTTTGGACCTTAGTATACAACCCGGGGAAACCCATGGATTAGTCGGGGAGACCGGAGCCGGAAAAACTACTGCGGGACTGGGCATTTTGAAATTAATCCCTGATCCTCCAGGAGTTGTTGTGGATGGAGAAATATATCTAGACGGAAAAAACGTTATGGTTGCCTCAGACAAAGAAATGGAAAGTATGAGGGGCTATGATGTCTCAATGATTTTCCAGGATCCTATGACAAGTCTTAACCCTGTTATGACGGTAGAGGATCAGATAGCCGAAGTTTATGAACTTCATGAGGATATATCTCAGGCCGATTCTCTGAAAAAGACCCATGAAATATTGGAGCTCGTTGGTATTCCCGCAGAACGTGGAAATGAATATCCTCACCAATTTAGTGGAGGAATGAAGCAACGCGTGGTCATCGCCATGGCCCTTGCAGGGAACCCAAAACTGCTTATAGCCGACGAACCCACCACAGCTTTGGACGTTACTATCCAGGCTCAGGTTCTTGGTATGATGAAGGATCTTAAAGATAAATATAATACAGCCATGCTTATGATTACCCATGACTTGGGTATTGTTGCCGAAGTCTGTGACAAAGTTTCAGTTATTTATGCAGGACGCATTGTAGAGCAAGGCAATCTTGTAGATATTTTCGATAATACAAGACATCCTTATACCGAGGGACTATTTAACTCTCTACCTAATCTTGCTGATAGAACACAGAAGCTCAAACCCATTAAAGGCCTAATGCCTGACCCAAGTAACTTACCCACCGGTTGTCCTTTCCATCCCCGTTGCGATTATGTTATGGAGATTTGTAGTAAAGTAAAACCACCAAGGGTTTATCGTGATGGGGCCCACTATGTCGAGTGCCACCTCTACAATGAGGAAAATATCAAGAAAGGTGGGGTGATTGAACGTGACTAAACCACTTATGCAAGTAAACAATATGAAAAAATATTTCAAAACCTCCAGAGGGATGCTCCACGCTGTGGACGATGTAAGTTTCTCCATTGAGAGGGGCAGGACTCTGGGCGTA
>JAAYGQ010000146.1 GCA_012727635.1 Tissierellia bacterium
AAATAGGCTTTCATGTTCCAAATCTTATGGCTAAAGACATGCTGACTAGAATCTAGTTTTTTTATGGTTTTAAGAGTGTATCCTTTTTCCTCTATAAGGATTTTCACGTCTTTTTCCTTTAAATGGGAGGAAAAGGGAAGAAACTCCCATAGACCGGCTAAAAGACCTTGGGGGGGTCTTTTTTGAATGAGGAATTTCCCTCTTTTTTCTAAGATGATAAAGGTCCAGTTTTCTTTTTTCTGGATAGTTTTGGCCTTACGAAGGGGAAAGTCCCTTTGCCTGTTTTCCTTATACGCCTGGCAAAACTCCTCAATAGGACAAATATGGCATTTTGGGTTTTTGGGCAGGCAGATGCTGCTCCCCACATCCATAAGGGCTTGGTTAAAGTCGCCAGGCCTGTCTTTTGAAATGTCCTCTAAGACAAGAGCAAAAACTTCTTTTTTAACTTTCCCTAGGTCAATGGACTCTTCAATGCAGTGAAGCCTGCTGTATATGCGAAGAAGGTTTCCATCAATTGCAGGAACTACTTTATTAAAAGCTATAGAAGCAATGGCCCCCGCCGTATAGGGACCGATCCCCTGTAGCTGGATTAGCCCTTCATAGCTTTCTGGCAGTCTTCCTTGATGATCTTCCAGGATCTGCTGGGCCGCTTTTTTCATATTTCGCACGCGAGAATAATAGCCCAGTCCCTCCCAAAGTTTATGTAAAAGTTCTTCATCAGCTCTTGCAAGATCTTCCACCCTGGGCAGAGCATGAAGAAAGTTTTCATAATAGGGGATTACTGTGCTGACCCTAGTTTGTTGCAGCATAATCTCCGAGACCCATATGCGGTAGGGATTGGGATTATTTCTCCAGGGCAAATCACGTTTATTTTTATCATAATATTCCAACAGTTTTTTAGAAAGAATTTCAATCACCTCGAAAACAGTATAGTACAAGAAGAAAAACCCATTAGACTAGATTAGCTAGAAGAGCCCAATTATAAAAAGATGGAAGAAAGAATAAGGATATAGTATTTTCTCTTAGGAGGAAAAATCAGCACTTACTCGTAACTTATCCATTCTTTGATCTAGTGCGTCGCTTTCTTCTGCGCATTCATACAGCTCTTGCATCATTTCCTCGGTAAATTCATTTTCTTTTTTGTATCGCAATTGATGTTCTAAACTTGCCCAGAAATCCATGGCGATGGTGCGCAGCTGGATTTCGACCTTCATTATGTGTTTTTCATGGGCTAGGAAAATGGGTATTGCCACAATTAAATGAAGGCTTCTGTATCCATTGGATTTGGGATTTTTGATATAATCTTTTTCTCGTATAAGTTCAATATCATCTTGCTGAAGTAGCGCCTTTGCAAGGAGATAGACATCACTTTTAAAAGAGCACACAACCCGAACTCCGGCAATGTCGTTTAGATTTTCTGTCATAGCATCAACACTTATGGGAAAGCCATGTCTTTCGAGTTTGTTTTTTATGCTTAGGGGCCCTTTAAGTCTTGTCTTGATAGAACTTATAGGGTTGCGGTCATGCTCTAAAGAAAATTCTTCATTGAGCACATTGAATTTTGTTTCGATTTCCATTATGGCACATCGATAATAGGTCATGTTTTTCACGAAGTCTTTTGATTTTTTCTCGATCCAGTCCAGGGTTTTTTCATTGCTCAAGGACTTCATTTTTTCGGAAAATAAAAGGTCTTCATTGTGCTTATCCATATATAGCTCCTTGCATACTTTGTTTTTATTCTCATTGAGGCCAGATCCCTTAGAAAAAAACCTAGGTTCTTTTTATGATTTGATGGCCACATTTAGGACAAGAAATCCTTATTTTACCCTTACCCCTAGGAACGCGAAAATCCGATTTGCAATTGGGACATTTAAAGTATCTATGGGTTTTACCTTGACGAATTTTATTTTTTTGAAGATTCCAGACCTGTTTTATTTTTCCTGTGAATAGGAGATAGGCCCTTAGTTCACCTTGACGCTTTGCTATATCCTTTGAATGGCTACGAAAGCTTACAAAGGCGAAGATAATAAGGGGCATAAGGTTAAAGATAGAGGAGCGGGGTGATAATAATAAAAAAACCAAAGAGAGGATAAACAAACTTTTTGAAAGGTTGTCTAGACCGTATCTTCCCTGCATCCATAGCTGTAATTTATTTTGCAAGTCTTCCAACCAATTTTTCATTTCGTGATTTCTCCTTTTATATTAAGCAACTTCCTAGATTACTTTATGACTTAAAGTAAAAAAGACCCGCCTTAAAAGACCAGGACCAAGGCTCTTCTTCTAAAGGCCATTATAACAGAGGAAATCTCCGTATTGAGCTGGCTTTTGCAAATAGAATTAAAACCTGGCTTTAGTGGGAGGAAAACTCCCTATTTCCCTTGAAGTTGAGTTTCTTGATAATAACAAAAAACTTCAGTAAAAGGGGATATTGTTTTGGTAGAAGATAGTGGGTGGAAAGTAGGTCCCTTTTTAATTGATGATAGACTTCTTCCTATTGAAAAAGTGAGCTAGTTCCTTTCCCTACAAAAGGGTCTATAGACAAGCGTCTTTTTACCAAGTTAGGATTTAAATTTTGAGGGTTATCTACTGCTAAGATAAAAATTACACCATATAAAAAAGTCAGAGAAACACTTGTTTAAATATATATTTTTGATCCCCTCTAAGAAGAGGAGACCTAAAGGATTAGGTCGAGAGAGCCCTAATCTAAAAAAGAGAAAACAAGCAAAGACTCCTTTGCTTGTTTTTTGCCTAGGATTTTATCCCTAGTGGAGGTAATACTTGCCTGGCGAATCCTGATAGATAGGGCCTAAAGTAGAGCCATACTAATTTGCCCTAGATGCATACTGGGCTTCTACCCTAAGTGTTTTCCTGGTCCTCTTAAATATAAAAACCTAGTTACTCTCCAAAGTCTCTTATTTCCAAGTAAGCTATTATTTTCCTGAAAGGATCCAATCTAGATTATACTGGGCAAAAAACTTCTTTTTGTATTCGTCGTAGCCAGGAGGCAAGGGATCTATTTTTTCATTCCAAGCTGTTCCCAGTTCGCGAATAAATAAACGGCCATTCCCATATTGAGAGTTTTCTGCATCATGATAGTCGTGAAGAATATCAATGGCTCCTTGGTTATAGGGAGCTAAAATAGTCCAGTAGTCATCCTCATCTAGGTCTTGCTGATGGCCACTATCTGGATCCACTATTAGCCAGGCGTCATTTTCTCCAATTACTGGTGTTAGCCACGCCCTTTCTTCCTTGTTAATATACATAGACAAGATTGGATGGCCCTTGGCCTCAGGGTCAAGATAAAGTTTAAAAGAAGCTTTTCCTCCTGGCTCTTCTTCCATAAAGCCCCAGACATCCTGCTTAATTTTTTCAAAATCAAACCCCACACAATTTTTAAAAATAGCTACTCCATACCACTGGCTGGGTATTTGAATGCTTCCGGCGGGCTTAATCCCCCAGGACATGTCACTGCTGGGTTTTGGATGCAAAGGGGCCGGTTTTTCTTTTTCAAAGACCCGCTCATAGCCCATTACATCCAGCACAAACTTTTCTCCATCCCATAAACCGTAAAAGGTGTTTTCTGTATCTCCTACAGGCTCTATAATGGTGATTTTTTCTCCTTTGCC
>JAAYGQ010000014.1 GCA_012727635.1 Tissierellia bacterium
CTTAGAAACTTACTAACCTCTTCACACTCTTTTAAACTTATTCCCTTTTCACTATCAATAAAAACACGTAAGTAATGGTGTGGGCCTTCTTTTACAAAGGCAAGGTCATAAAGTTCCAAACCCTTGGGGCTTAAAAAGGGATCCAATATCTCTTTAACGGTATCACTGATACTTTTCACCTTAACCTCCTTTTTTCTTTATTAAGAACGAAAGAGTGGGGGGCCCACTCTTTCAAAACGTTTCATCTTATGGATTATAGCATAAAAACCGCTAAATTTCAAGAAATTTATAGAAACTCAAATAGGCTAATCTGGTTGCTCTCAGTGAGATCTTCTAGGCAGCCGTGGTTGCGAAGAGCTTCAACGGCTGTTCGATTGAGTTTTGCTCGGATTTGAAGATCTTCAATACTGATAAAAGGCTCATTTCTTTCTCTAACAATTCCCTCGGCCGCCGTCAAACCAACACCACTAATGGCTCGGAGGGGGGGTAATATTTTCCCTTTGGAAATAAGAAACTTCCACGCATGGGAGCGATAGAGATCCACGGCTTCGAATTCCAGGCCCCGGGCGTACATTTCATAGACCACTTCCATTAGGGCGAAATAATCCTGTTCTTTTTTGGTCATATCGTTCCTGTCTTTTTCTGTATTGAGGAAAAACAGTACTCTTTCTATGCCCTTTGTCATATTCTCCGCATCAAAATCTTCAACCTTTGTACTAAAGTTCGAGGCATAAAAGGCCAAGGGATGATAGACCTTATAGTATGCAATACGAAAACTCATAAGAACATAGGCCACTGCGTGGGCCTTTGGGAACATATAGGAGATACGATTGCAGGAGTTAAGGTACCACAGTGGGACCTTGGCTTTTTGCATAATGGCCAAATCCTCCTCACTGAGTCCCTTGCCCTTTCTCACCCGCTCCATGATGTTAAAGGCCTGATCTCTTGGGATTCCCATTTGAATTCCATAGACCATAATCTGCTCTCTGGTGGCGATGACATCCTTTATGGTAATGGTGCCACTGCGCACAAGGTTTTGAGCATTGTTTATCCAAACGTTGGTACCGTGACTAAGTCCGGAAATTCGGATAAGATCTGCTAGATTTTGAGGTTTTGTATCTTCAAGCATACTACGAACAAAATTTGTACCGAATTCGGGAATTCCTAGGGTTCCTTTTTTTAAATCGTAGTCGTTGTTTTGGAGATTAAGGTTTTTTGTAGAGTTGAAGATACCAAGGATTTGCTTATCATCAAATCGTACCGTCGAGCTATTGACACCGGTCATTTCCTCCAAATCGTGAATTATGCTGGGAACATCATGACCCAATATATCCAGTTTTAAAAGTTTTCCCTGAAGGGCATCATAGTCAAAATGAGTGGTTATAACATCGCTATTGGGATCGTTGGCCGGATACTGTATGGGGGTAAAATTATATATACTCTGATCTTGAGGAATAACAATAATACCACCGGGATGCTGACCGCTACTCCTACGAATACCGGTTATGCGTGAGATAATACGTTCAACTTCGCGAGAAGATATTTTTTCTTCTCTTTCTTCATAATATTTCATAATATAGCCAAAAGCAGTGCGTTCAGCCACTTTACTCACGGTTCCAGCTTTAAAAACATGGCCTTTACCAAAGAGTTCTTCTGTATATTTATGAATCATTCCTTGAATATTTGGGGCAAAGTTTAGATCTATATCAGGTTCTTTATTGCCTTCAAAACCCATAAAGGATTCAAAGGGAATATTAAAGCCATCTTTATTTAAAGCTCCACCACAGCGGGGACAATCTTTATCAAGCATATCAAAACCATTATCATAGAGGGCTTCATCGATAAATTCGCTATACTGACACTCACTGCAGTAGTAGTGAGGAGGAAGAGGATTTACCTCGGTAATGCCCGCCATAGTAGCAGCAAATGACGAACCCACGGAACCACGACTTCCTACAAGATAGCCCGCTTCCTTTGATTTGTTCACGAGTTTTTCTGCAATAATATACAAAACAGCGAAACCATTATTTATAATAGCTCCCAGTTCATATTCCAGACGATTTTTAATCATTTCCGGTAAAGGTTTACCGTAACGATTCTGTGCACGTTCATAACATTTCTTTCTCAGTTCTTCTTCACTGCCCTCGATAAAGGGAGGGAAGGTTCCCTTGGGCATTGGCTGAATTTCTTCAATGCTATTCATGATTTTTAGAGAGTTGTCAATTACCACTTCTTCTGCCCTATCTCCAAGGTGAGAAAACTCATCAAGCATCTCTGCAGTGGTTCTAAAGTAGTGATTGCCTTCTTTCTCTAGAGAAAGGTTTTTGTTTTGTCCTGCACGAACAATATTTCTATATAAGAAGTCTTCTTTATCGAGATAGCGTACATCTCCCGTGGCAACAACGCTAAGGGAAGCTCGGTCTCCTAGTTTCAGTATTTTATTGTGAATTTCTTTAACATCCTGAGTACCTTTAAGAATATGCCTATTTAAATATCGCTCATATTGACCCAGGGGTTGGATTTCAAGATAATCATAAATCGTTAAAAATTCCAGAACTTCTTTTTCCGGCTTGCACATAATAAGATTATCTACAAGCCAACCATCGCTGCCACTACTACCAATGTAAAAATACTCACGAAACTTTTTCAAGAGGCTGGCTGGAACCAGTGGTTTATTGTATTCAAGATAATTTAGATTGGAAATACTAGCCATTTCATAAAGTTTTTTGAGGGATTCTGTGTTTTTACAAAGTAGGCTCATAGCATATTTTCTTGAGGAAGATATATAGTATTGCTTATCGGCCAAAGTGTTAATCTGGGTGAAGCTTTCAACACCATCATTTTCAAGAAGACGCAAAAGAGATACGAAAATCTTCCCACATACAAGAGCATCGTCCAGAGCCCTATGATGTTCTTCCTGCCCAATTTTAAGGCGCTTGGCTACCTGATTAAGACGATGTCTTTTAATGTCTCGAAGTACAAGACGGCTCAGTGCCAAAGTGTCAATGCCTTGAGCTGAAAAGGAATATCCCAGGGAATCCGAAGCCTTTTGGATAAATCCCCGGTCAAAATCCAGATTGTGACCTACAATAGCATCTTCACCTATAAAGGATAGAAAATCCTCAAAAACTTCCTCCAATCTAGGTGCACTACTGACCATTTCATTGGTTATCCCCGTCAGCTCCGTAATAAAAGGTGGAATTTCCTGATGAGGTTTAATAAGGCAATGGAAACTATCCACAACATGATAATTTTGAATTCTAACGGCACCAATTTCGATAATTTCATCTCGGTCACTGCGAAGACCTGTAGTTTCCAGGTCCAGTGCAATAAATGTACCATGGAAAGAAAGGTCGTCGGACACATCGACAACTTTTTTCTCATCGTCATAAAACAATATTTCCATCCCATAAAGGAGTTTTAAATCATATTTTTTTGAGCATTCAAAGGCCTTGGGAAAGGCATGGGCCGTAGAAAGATCAGTAATGGCCAGAGCTTTGTGCCCCCAAAGATGGGCTCTTTTCATATACTCTTCAATCTCTGCAACACCATCTATCTCGCTCATGGAGCTATGAAGATGAAGTTCCACCCTTTTTTTCGGAGCACGGTCCATTTTTGGGGCAGGCTTGTCCCCAGGATTGATCCGGTTTGGATATAGAATCATCTCGCGACTAAATTGATCAAAATTAAGATTGCCCTGTAGACGATAGTACTCTCCTTTTTGTAGTAAATCTTCAAGAATTTCTTCATCCTTATCACTGCAAAAAAGCTTACACCCCAGGGAAGCGCTACCATCGTAAATGGTAAGATCTACCAGTTTTTTCCCACTTTTAAGTTCTCTTTTTTCGAAAAAAAGAAGTTCCCCTTCGATGGCTACTCTTTGTCCCTGTTCTTCTTCTAAAATATGGCTTATTTTAACAAAGGGTCCCTTTACCTCTTGAAGATATTTATGGGGGCGCTTTACTCTTTTTGTATTCTTAATTTGAGCACTTTGTTTAACTAGAAGGCGCAGTTCTTCATCGATGGAATCATGGAAACAATCATCCTCTTCAAAATCATCCTCTTCAAAATTTGTTCTAAATTGATTTTCTTTGGAATTTTCCAAGGGTTCAATAAGCAGAGTAAGTTCTTTTTTCCATAGGGAAAAAAAATGGATGAAATGCTCTAAATGCTCTTCAAGCCACTGAGAGTCTTGGCAAGAGAGAAATAGCTCTTCTGCTTCTAAACGAAAGCAAAAGTCTTCGGGAAAAGCATCGCCTTTTTCGGCTAGCTCTTCTTCAAGATACAAAAACAGTCCACTTAAGCTGGTATCTTCCATGGCAATCACTCTAACCTGGATACCTAATTTTTCCGATAAATCAAGTTGGGCTTTTTCAATATTTCCTAATTTCTCGACACGGATATACAGTGACAGCTCTTTGAGTTCTTCCAAAAAGAGGGCATGGTGTATCTCAATTTCTCCAAATTCTCTTTGGAAATATTCCTCAAAATTAAGCATCGTTTGCTCCTTTTATCTCCTCCATTAAGCGAATGAAGAGATCTTCCTCCCCCACTTTTTCAACAATCTCGCCTTTTTTAAATAACAGGGCAGAACCTCTGCCACCAGCTATTCCTATATCGGCTGCTCGAGCTTCACCGGGTCCATTGACTGCACAGCCCATAATTGCAATGGTAAGGTCAGTATCCATGTCTTTAACAGCTTCACTTACTCTTGTTGCCAAACTGGCTAAATTCATTTCACAACGGCCGCAGGTAGGACAACTGATAACATTAACGCCGGTACGCAGTCCCAAAACCTTTAGAATCTCCTTAGCTACGGGAATTTCTTGTTTGGGGTCTCCTGTAATGGAAACTCTTATTGTATCACCATAGCCTTTTAAAAGCAGACTACCGATACCAATGGCGGACTTAATAATAGCGGTTTCATATATGCCCGCTTCGGTAACACCCAAATGAAGAGGATAGGAAAATAGCTTTCCTAGCTCCTCGTTAATGGCCACATTTAGAGCTACGTCGCTGGCTTTGGCCGATAGAACAATCTTTTCAAAACCTTTGCTTTCAAAGTAGGCAACATATTTTCTCATGCTCTCCAGCATAGCCTGGACACTAATACCATATTTATCAAGAAATTCTTTTTCAAGACTACCCGAGTTGATACCAATACGAATGGCAGCGTCTTTCTTTTTAGCCAGAGTCAGTATTTGGTCAAGTTCCTCTAAGGGCATATTTCCCGGATTAATTCTAATTTTATCAGCACCGGCTTCAAGGGCAAGCAGTGCCATTTTTGAATTAAAATGGATGTCTGCAACAATAGGAATGTGGATTTGTGCTTTAATCTCCCCTATTGCCCGAGCCGCTTCTTCGGTATTGGCTGTAACACGTATTATTTCACAGCCAAGGCCTTCTAGCTCAAGAATCTGCCTTACCGTAGCTTCTACATCTTCGGTTTTCGTTGTGGTCATCGATTGAATCACAGGAGGGAAGCCTCCTCCTATAATGCGATTGCCAACTCTAACAGCTTTTGTCATTATCCTATCCATTTCTTTATATCCAAAAAGGTAACAAACAGCATTAGTAGCATAAGAAATACAAATCCAACCATATGGACAAAGCCCTCTTTATCCGGATCCAGAGGCTTACCTCGGATCAACTCTATTAGGATAAAAAGTAGCCTTCCTCCATCTAAAGCAGGTATGGGCAGTAAATTCATAACCCCAAGATTCATGCTAAAAAAAGCAGTAAAAAATACTACGGTTACAAAGCCTGCCTTAGTCACATCGTCTACAAGTTTCACAAGACCTAGGGGGCCCGCTACGTCGGCACTACTGACACTTCCTTTAAAGAGTTGAGAGAAAAAAGTAAAAAAGCTTCCAAATATAAGCCCCATTTGTTTCAATGAATATTTGATGGCCGCAGGAAAATTCTTTTCTCTTCCTTGAATAACGCCGATAATTCGATTGCCTTCTCGAATCTGTGGATTGATGACATAGCTTTGAATTTCATTGTTGCCTTTTTTTACTTTTACTGCAATTTCCCCGGTGCTTTCTCGAACCTTGATTACCATTTCTTCCCAGTTTAGAATTTCGACACCGTCGATCTCAACGATCCGGTCCCCCACCTCAATACCTGCAAGATTTGCAGGGCTTCCTTCTAAAACTTCAGAAATTTGGAGGCTAGGTATGCCGGTGAAACTATTGAGCCCAATAAAAAGCAGGAGGGCCAGAAGAAAGTTCATCATGGGTCCAGCAATAATGATGCTAAATCGTTGCCAGGCAGTTTTTTCACTAAAGCTTCCTTGGATACCGCTGGACTCATCTTCCCCTTCCATTTTGCAAAATCCTCCCAGGGGTAGGGCCCTAAGGGAGTACTGGGTCATTCCCTTTGTCTTTGAAAATAAAACTGGTCCCATACCAAGGGCAAATTCATGGACAGTGACCCCATGTTTTCTTGCCATAATAAAATGACCCATTTCATGAAAAAAGACGATTAGATTAAATATGATTATAAAATTTACTAAGGTTTGCATATTTCCTCCGTTTTAAAGCGGATTCTTTTTTCTTCTTCAAGTAAATCTTGAAGATCCCTGGGCTCAAAGAATCTTTCATCAAAGGCCTGATTCAGACCTGAAAATAATTCTTTTAAACTCAGTTCATCCTTTAAAAAGTATTCCACTAAAACTTCATTTATTGTGTTTAATAGAAGGGGTCTGTTGCCCCCCTCTTCTAAGGCCTTATAGCAGTAGTCCAGTGTTGGATATTTATCTCTATCCACATCTTCGAAGTGCAAAAGCCCTGCTTGAGCTAGGTCAAGTCGGGGCAGGTCCAAGGGTAATCTGCTCTTTTCGTTTAGGGCGTAGTGGATGGGTTGACGCATATCGGATATACCCAATTGGGCTAAGAGACTACCATCGTCATACTGCACCAAGGAGTGAACAATGCTTTGGCGGTGAATCAAAACATCAATTTGTTTTGGTGGGATTTTAAAGAGCCAGTGGGCTTCCATAACCTCTAGACCCTTATTCATCATTGTAGCAGAGTCAATCGTAATTTTTTGACCCATACTCCAGTTAGGGTGCTTAAGGGCTTCTTTAGAACTTTTAGTAAGCATTTCTGTTTTTGTTAGATCTCTAAAAGCTCCACCCGAGGCAGTTAGGATAAGTTTTTCAATTCCCCGATTGTTTTTCCCTTCCAAACACTGCCATATGGCACTGTGTTCTGAATCCACTGGTAGGATTACTCCTCGGTTTTCAGTTGCTAAATCTGTAAGGAGCTTTCCGGCACTTACTAAACTTTCTTTATTGGCCAGGGCTAGTTTTCCCCCTCCTTCAAGAATCCACCAACTGGAGGAAAGTCCGCTCATACCCATCATTGCGTTTAAAACAATGTCGGCCTCTTCGTACCTCAACAAACTTTCAAGGTCATTGGGGCCTATAATTTTAGTTGAACCATAAAACTTGCCAAGACTATGGTAAGCTTCCATAGATGTTATAAGGGCAATTTTTGGCGAGAATTCATCAATGATTCTCTTTGCTTTTTCTATGTTTTGATGCACAGAGAAAAAAGAAAGTTTAAAATCTTCTTCCCTGCGCAAAATATCAAGTGTTTGTGTACCAATGGAACCACTGGCACCTAATAATCCTATTTTTTTCATAATAACCTCGCTAATAAGTATACACTAGAATCTCTATACTTTCCATAGGAGGCAATGGTCGAAAAGTTCTTGGCAGTTTTTCTGCCGACATTAAATCTAGTGATGATTTTCCTAAAACATGAAAAAAAGGAGAATAGATCTCCTTTTTTTATACTATAAAATTACAATTTCTTTTATGGATTAAAAAAAGTTATGCATAAGATAAAGCAGAACGGTTGCAAACATAACGGAAATAAAACGATCAAGCATCCCACCGTGGCCTGGCATCAGAACGCCAAAGTCCTTAACGCCGGCACTTCTTTTAATATAACTTCCAAAGAAATCTCCTGCTTGGGCGAAAATTCCGCCAAGAACACCGTAAATAATCAGTGTAATAAAGGAGATATCCTTTATAAAAATTGCCTTTGCCACAGCAATAATTATGAGTCCCCCTATTAACCCTCCCAGGGCCCCTTCCACTGTTTTCTTAGGGCTTATGGTGGTGTAATGGGTCTTTCCAAAATATGTCCCCACATAATAGGCAACGGTATCATTACCCCAAGCTAAAATAAGAGGCAGAATATAAAGGTATTTAATGGGAGAAAAGGCTATGAGCCTATAAAGAAGTAAAAATGGAAAGAAAACAAAGAAATAAGAAAAACTATTAATATAGGTTCGTTGGAGATCCATGGGGCTCATCATAAGACTCAGGCCTAGTGAAATAACCAAATAAACAAAACCCAGAGCCATAGCAAGATCCCAGGGTAAAAAGTAACTTAAAACAACAAAAATCGCACTTAAGAAGTCATCAAAGCGAAAGGAAGAGCCTAGTGTTCCTTTTAGTTCCATCATGCAAAGAAGTGTCAGCATAATAAAACCAATTCTTAAGGGCAAACCACCTATGTATAATAGTAAAAAAAGTAGGACAATACCGACAATAGCACTAACCACTCGCTTATTCATCATCAACTCCTCCAAAACGTCGTTTGCGACTCGAGAAATCCTCTAAAGCAATTAAATACTGATCTTTATCAAAATCTGGCCATAGAACCTGAGTAAAGTATAACTCACTATAGGCCATTTGGAAAAGGAGAAAATTGCTTATTCTATGCTCTCCGCTGGTACGAATAATAAGGTCCGGATCCGGCATTCCTGCTGTATAGAGAAGATCTTTGAAATCTTTCTCATCAACATGCTTGGTTTCTTTTTCCAGAAGAAGATTCACCGCTCTTAGTATTTCAGCTCTCCCCCCATAGCCTAGGGCAAGACAAACATGAATCTCGTTATTATTCTTTGTAGTTTCTAGGGCTTTTTCTAAAACAAAGCGAACCGGTGCGGAAAAGAGGGATACATCACCTAAAATATGAATTCGCGCTCCCTCTTTATTCAGCTCCGGAAGTTCTTTATTAAAAAATTCAATCAATAGGTTCATTAAGAAACGGACTTCTTGAAGGGGTCTTTTAAAATTTTCTGTGCTAAAGGCATAAAAACTCAAATATCGGATCTTTAAATCTTTGCTGGTTTGAATAATATTTCGGATATTTTCCGTACCGGCACGGTGGCCATCGCTCCGAGATAAACCTCGACCCTTAGCCCATCGACCATTTCCATCCATTATAAAACCAACATGCTCAGGAAACATTATACCGCCATGATTTCTTTGGTTTTATCATCAATAAGTCGATCGATTTCTACAATAGTTTTATCAATGATTTTTTGAACATCATCCTGGGCTCTTATTGCTTCGTCTTCACGAACCAATCCATCTTTCTCTTGCTTTTTAATTTGTTCAATGGTGCTACGACGCTCATTTCGAACGGTAATTTTCGTCTCTTCCCCAAGTTTTTTAACGTGCTTAGACAGATTCTTTCTGTTTTCCTCGGTAAGAAGAGGAAGATTCAGTCGAATAATCTTACCATCATTATTAGGATTGAGTGATAAATCCGAATTAAGAATAGCTTTCTCGATTCCGCTAATGGAAGTTTTGTCGTAAGGGGAAATCACGATAAGCCTTGCTTCCGGTGCACTGACTGTGGCAAGCTGGTTAAGGGGTGTATCAACCCCATAATAATTAACAACAATGCGATCTAAAATTCCTGGGTGGGCTCTACCGGCCCTGACACTGGAGAGTTCTACTTTCAAAAACTCCAAGGCTTTATTCATTTGTACTTCTAAATTCCTGTTAAAGTCATCCATAGATTCTACCTCCTAATAATGGTTCCATGTTCTTGGCTTTCAAGAGCCCGGATTAAACTGTCTTTTTCATTCATACTAAAAACAAAACAAGGTATTTCATTTTCTGCTAAAAGTGTGGCTGCGGTTTGATCCATAACTTTTAAATCTCCAATAAGTAGATCACGGTAACTCATCTCATGATAGCGTTTGGCATCGGGATAAAGCTTTGGATCTTTATCGTAGACTCCGTCTATAGTTTTGGCGAAAAGGACAATCTCAGCTTCAATTTCTGCCGCTCGAAGAGCAGCCGTTGTATCCGTAGAGAAAAAAGGGTTTCCTGTACCACCGGAAAATATAACAATACGATTTTTCTCCAAGTGATTAACAGCTTTTCTGCGCAAATAGGGCTCTGCTACCTTGGGCATTTCGATGGCACTCATAACCCTTGTTGGGATAGAAAACTTTTCGATGGCATCTTGAAGGGCAAGGCCATTGATGACCGTCGCCAGCATACCCATATAGTCGGCTGTAGAGCGGTCCATTTCTTCACTACTTCTACCTCGCCAAAAATTGCCACCGCCGACGACAATGGAAATTTCATATCCACTTTCATAGAGTTTTCTGATCTGATTGGCAATTCCTGCCAGAATATGATCATCAATCCCTGTTCCCGAGGAAGGGGCCAGTGCTTCACCGCTTAGCTTTAAGAGTATGCGTTTATATTTCAACTTAACCTCCGAAAATGTTTATAATCTATTAGTAATTGTAACATCTTTAATCTAATTCATCAAGCATCCTGCCTATAAAAAAGAAGCCTTCCGAAGAAGGCTCCATCTTTATGCCATTTGTTTTGCTACTTCTTCAGCGAAGTTTTCTTCTCTTTTTTCGAGGCCTTCACCAACTTCATAACGAATCATGTTTTGGACGTCGATTTTTTCACCAAGATTTTTCTCAATGTTTTTAACAAGAGTAGCAACAGTGATATCTCCATCTTTTATGAAAGCTTGTTCTAAGAGACAGACATCACGAAGCTCCTTATTGAGTCGACCTTCGACCATTTTTTCAATAATGTTCTCAGGTTTTGCTTTTTGTCCAGCAGCTTTGGCTTCGTTGTTTTCGTTTAATGCTTGATCCAATAAAATTCTCTTTTCGCTTTCAAGATAATCTGGATCGACATCTTCTCTAGAGATGTACTTAGGACTCATGGAAGCGATTTGCATAGCTAGATCTTTACCAAGTTCAGCAACATCGGCGGCAGCAGCATTGGTTTTAAGGGCCACTAGGGCTCCTATACGACCATTTCCATGAACATATCCAAAAACACTACCGGGATCGACTTCAACATGATTAAAGCGTCGAATATTCATATTCTCACCAATACGGGCAATCAATTCCTTCAAGGATTCATCAACGGTCTTTCCTTCAAAAGGAAGATTGTTGAGGGCTTCCATATCCGAGGGCTTATGCTTGTGAACGAGTACGGCAATTTTTTCAACAAAATCACTAAAGTCTTTATTTTTTGCAACAAAGTCAGTTTCAGCATTTACTTCAACCAGGACTCCTGCAGTATTGTCTTCACTGAGCACCATGGATACCAGACCTTCAGCTGCAATACGACTGGCTTTTTTTGCAGAAGAGGCAATACCTTTTTTACGTAGGTACTCAATGGCTGTTTCCAAATCACCGTTATTTTCTTCCAGTGCTTTTTTGCAGTCTAGCATTCCGGCTCCGGTGCGCTCACGTAATTCTTTTATTTCTTTTGTTCCAAAGGACATATATTTTCCTCCTACTTCAACTCTTATTCTTTATCAGATTCAGCTTCAACTTCTTCTTCTAGATTTTCTTCTTGCTCTTGAACCATTTCCTCTTCCTCTACAGAAGCTTCCATAGCAGCCTTACCTTCAAGTATGGCAGTGCTTATGGTGGCCGAAAGGAGTTTTATGGCGCGGATGGCATCATCATTACCGGGAATCGGGAAATCGATTTCATCGGGATCGCAGTTTGTATCTAAGATTCCTATTACAGGAATACCCAGAAGCTTGGCTTCGTGGATAGCAATTTTTTCTTTATTTTGATCAATGATAAATATAGCGTCAGGTAGTTCTACCATATCGCGAATACCATTGAAGAAACGCTCGAGTTTTTCTTTTTCTCTACGAAGTAGTATAACTTCTTTCTTAGGTAGAGCATCGAAAGTTCCATCGGCTTCCATCTCTTCAAGTTCAAAGAGATACTCAATACGACGACGAATCGTTTCAAAGTTTGTTAGAAGGCCACCCTTCCAGCTTTGATTGATATAGAACATTCCGGCTCTTTTAGCTTCTTGCTCAATAGCGATTCGAGCTTGTTTTTTCGTTCCAACATAGAGAACTTTCCCACCTTGACTGGCGAGATCTCTAATAAAATCACAGGCGTCTTCCAACATTCTTACCGATTTTTGAAGGTCGATGATGTAGATTCCATTACGCTCAGTGTAGATATAGGGCTTCATTTTTGGATTCCAGCGTTTTGTTTGGTGACCGAAGTGAACCCCAGCTTCCAATAGACTTTTCATTGATACAACGGACATAATTGTTTCCTCCTTGTTTGTCCTCCCCACCCGATGACCATAACGGCACAAGCAGATTAGCAGGTAGGTGTGTATTTAACCTTATGTATCTTACCATAAGGCTTCTCTCAATTCAATAGGCTAAAGCTATTTAATAGAGTTTTAATAGAAATTTCAGTGTATTAAAATGAAATCTTGAAAATTCTAATGATCCTAGGCTTTTTAGTTCTACTTCTAGCTATTTTGTAAGAACTTCTTAATTTCCTTAACTGAAAGGGCTTTACCTACGGACTTGACTTCGTCATTAATGACGAAACCCGGCGTACTCATTACTCCATAGCTCACCATTTCAATAAGATCATCAACTTTTTCAATGGTTGCTTGAATATCCATTTCTTTTAAGGCGATGTCAAGATTTTTTTCCAGCTTTTCACATTTAGAACAGCCTGTACCTAATATCTTTATCTCCATTTAAGTCCCCCTTCTAGAGTATGAATGATGAAATTCCATTGAGTCCGTAGCCTAGGATGATAATACCCAGGGTAACCACTGCAACAAAGGTTGCTAGTAGCTTGGGCTTTACCACCTTGCTTAGCATAACAAGAGAAGGCAAGGACATTGTAGTTACCCCCATCATAAAGGCAATAACAGTTCCGATTCCAACGCCTTTAGAAAGCAAAGCCTCTGCTATGGGAATTGTTCCAAAAATATCGGCATAAATCGGTATACCGATTATTATAGCTATTAACACGGAGAAAGGATTGCCTTTTCCTAATATTTTCTCAACAACTGACTGAGGGACCCAGTTGTGAATTCCTGCTCCGATACCGACGCCTAGGAGTATATAGGGCCAAACTCTTTTAATGATGTCAAGAACTTGCTCCTTGGCAAAAATCATACGGTCGATCTTTGACATCTCATCATGTTTAACGTCTTTAGCTTTAATGCCCCATACATAGGATTCAACATATTTTTCCATATGCAGCTTTTGAATGATGATTCCACCCAGAATTGCCACTGTCACCCCAGCAACCACATAACTTATTCCAATTTTAATTCCAAAAATCGATAAAAGCAACATAAGAGCCGCTAAATCGATCATCGGAGAAGCAATTAAAAAGGAGAAGGTGGCCCCTAGGGGCAGTCCGGCCGATACGAAACCAATAAAGATAGGAATACTCGAACAAGAGCAAAAGGGTGTGAGTATACCAAGCAAAGCACCCAGCATATTGCCCTTGATGCCCTTTATACCACCCAATAGTTTTTTTGTTCTCTCCGGGGGGAAGTAGCTTTGAATATAGGAGATGGCAAAGATCATCACTGAAAGCAGTATAAATATCTTAATTACATCATAGATAAAAAAGTGAACAGAACCACCAATCTTTGTATCCATGGATAATTTAAAAACTTTCACCACTAAAAGTTCGACAAAATCCCAAAGCCATTTCATTTTGAGGAGTTGAGCGTTTAAAAAATTTAGTATTGTCATAGAGTCACCTTTATTTATTGGCTTCCTTTAGTTCAATATAGATTGCCGCTGCTTTACTTTTTTCTAAATCCAATTTTAAGACAGGAAAGCTTTCGACATTATTGACAATAGCAGAGAGGATGTTCTCGAAAAGCTCATCTTCAAGATTTAATGAATAGAAGATATATTGTTCTTTTCTTTGGTCTTTAACAAGACCCATATCCCTTAGTCGTGCTAGATGCTTTGATACATTGGGCTGAGCAAGACCTGTGATGCCGGTTATTTGACAAACACAAAATTCATTGTGGTAAAGAAGTGCCATCATTCTGAGTCTTGTTTCATCGGACAGTAGTTTAAAGTAATTTGTGAGTTTTTCCATATTTATCCTCTATTTCAGTTTCATCTCTTCGCCGACGGTTTCTTGCCAAGCACTGAATATAGGCCTGATTATTTGGTTGCCGATTCTGGAGATGATAACAATCTCAGAATTAGGTCTACTTAGTTTGGTTTTCTTATAGTCTATTTTCTTTCCAACCACATCAATTTGATTCCACCCATCTTCTAGTTCGAAAAATCCCTTGATACGATAACTATCCTTTTTAATTAAATCAAGAAAGCTTCCGAGTTTCACCTTCGTCGTAGGTCCCTTAAAGGTCAAGGTTAAAGTTTTTGGACGATTTTCAGTGGTGTTGGTGGTTTCTTCCCCCATCCAATCTCTGTGCATAAGATTTTGCTCCAAAAAGTTGTAATTCATAGTTCCGTTAATGGATTCAACAATAGGAACATCGCCGTTGATTTCTCGAATTTTTGCTTTAACATCAGCTAACTCTGATGCTTCAATAAGATCTGCCTTAGCAACGATAACTAGATGGGCAAACTTAAGTTGGCGCTGAACAGTTTCTATATCCTTTACTTGATCAAGAAAATTAACGCCATCAACTATGCAAAGAGTGCCGGAATAATCGTAGATATCCCCCTTGACCACCATCACAGCATCGAGGAAGTCTCCAATATTGGATGGATCTGCTAGACCTGAACTTTCAACAAATAAATAGTCCATTTCCCGATCGGCAATCTCTACCAGGGCTGAGACAAAGCTTAGTTGCAGGCAAGAACAAAAAATCGATCCGCTATTGAGTTCTAGAAGTTCCATGCCTTCTTTTTTAATTAGAGATCCATCGATACCGACCTTACCAAACTCGTTCATTATTACAGCCACTTTACTGCCTTCTAAGTCCTGTAGCACCTTTGAAAGAAATGTGGTTTTTCCGGCTCCTAAGAAACCTGTAAGCAGATATAATTTAGTCCTTTTAGACATAATGATCCTCCTTATTTCATATGCTCACATTCCCATATGGGCATATAGATATAATCAAATCATAATCCCTTTGTTTTCCTTTGTCAATAGTTTGTTAAAGTTTTTAATGGCCTATTATTAAGAAAAAAATAGACCCTGGGGATCTATTTCTAAATGCTTATTTTTTTTCTACATAATCGCATTCTTTATTGCTGCAATGGATGGTTCCGCTTTTTCGACCTTTTCCTTCGACAAGGATTGAATCGCATTTCGGGCATTTGCGATCAATGGGTTTGTCCCAGGAGGCAAAGCGACATTCAGGAAACTGATCACAGCCGTAAAATATGCGAAGTTTTTTTGTTTTCCGTTCGACAATCTCACCCTCCTCACAAAGAGGACAATGGATTCCTATCTTTTTTAAGATGGGTTTGGTGTTTTTGCATTGGGGATAATTGCTACAGGCATAAAAACTTCCTTTGATAGTTTTTTTGATCAGCATTTTAGCGCCGCATTTTTCACAATCAATATCGGTAAGTTCATTTAAGTCATATTTTTGTATGCGCTCTTCAGCCTGCTCTAGCATAGGATGCAAAATATTGTAGAACTCCCCAATAACCTCTTGCCAAGTGTTTTGTTTATCGCTTATTCGGTCCAGTTCCTCTTCCATCTTCGCGGTAAACTCCGGCTCTACAAGGCGAAGAAAATTTTCTTCCATAATTTCATTGGTAATTTCTCCAAGTTCTGTTGGATGTAGTGCCTTTTTCTCCTTAACAACATAGCCTCTTTTCATAACGGCAGAGAGGGTTGGTGCATAGGTACTTGGACGTCCAATTCCATTTTCTTCCAGCTCTTTGATAAGACTTGCTTCAGTGTAGCGGGCTGGAGGCTGAGTGAATTTTTGCTCTTCTTTAAGGTTTTTAAGTAGGGCCTTTTCTCCCTCTTTTAATGGAGGAAGATCCATATCTTTACTATCTCTGGCGTCGTATACCTTTAAAAAACCATCAAAAACAAGTCTTTCTCCCTTGGCTCGGAATTCAAAGTCCCCTCCGGCAATGGTGATCTGGAGGCCTTCGAATTGAGCCTGCTTCATCTGGCTTGCTACAAAACGCTGCCAAATCAAGGTATAGAGTCTTAGCTCATCCTTTTTAAGATAGGAAGCCATTTTTGCTGGAGAACGCAATACCGATGTAGGCCGGATGGCCTCATGGGCATCCTGGGCAGCCTTACCGGCTGCTCCCCTATTAGGAGATGCATAATTTTTACCGTAATTCTCCGTGATATAGTCCATACAGGAAGCCACTGCTGATTCACTGATCCTAGAGGAATCAGTACGCATATAGGTGATAAGGCCTTCGACACCCTTATCAACCCGAACTCCCTCATAAAGCTTTTGTGCAATCATCATGGTCTTTCCCGAAGAAAAATTAAGACGTACCGAGGCATCCTGTTGGAGGGTACTGGTGGTATAGGCAGAATAAGGAGATCTCTTCCTTTTTTTCTCATCTACACTGCGGATAGAAAAATCTGCTTCTTCTATCTCTTTTTTTATTTTCATTGCTTCTTCTTGGGAAGACACAAGGAGTTTTTTGTTTTTATATTTTAATAAATCTGCGGAAAATGTTTTCTTTTCTTCCGAAAGAAATTTAGCTGAAAATGTCCAGTATTCTTCGGTCTTAAACTCTCTGATTTTACGCTCTCTTAAAATGATCAGTCTTGTGGTAACCGATTGTACTCGGCCGGCACTGAGCCCCTTCATTACTTTTCGCCAAAGTATAGGGCTTATTTCATAGCCTACCAGGCGGTCCAGTATTCTTCTGCCTTGCTGGGCGTCGACGAGACCTCGGTCGATTACTGTAGGGGATTTAATGGCCTCTTTAATGGCTTCCTTAGTAATTTCTTGAAAGGAAACTCGAATTGGTTTTGAATCATCCAAATCAAGAGCAGTAGCTAGATGCCAAGCAATAGCCTCCCCTTCACGATCAGGGTCCGTTGCAATTAGAACATTTTCTGCTTTCTTTTTTTCCTTTTTTAGTTCTGCAATAACCGGGCCCTTTCCCCGTATGGTGATGTATTTAGGTTCGAAATTATTATCTATATCAATTCCCATTTGGCTTTTGGGCAAATCTCGTACATGACCAACACTGGCCATAACTTTATAATTTTTACCTAAATAGCGTTCAATGGTTTTGGCTTTGGTGGGTGATTCAACAATTACCAAATTTTTTGCCATAGTTCCTCCTCCCAATGGTCGATAAGTTCATAGTGATACAGGGGGTTTGCCCCTTGGAATATTAAATAATTTGGGCCAATACTCAGTGGATCTTCCGGGGAACCCGGTACCACCCAAAGATCTTTGCCTTGCCGGATGGCTTCTTTGGCCGTAATCATAGTGCCACTTTTTATTTCGGCTTCAACAATAATAGTAATGGGACTTAGAGCCGCTAGAAGACGATTTCTTCTTGGAAAATGATGGGGCTTTGGCCCTACATTTTTAGGATATTCAGTAAGAAGAAGTCCTTCCTTTTCCATTTTCCAGCGCAGCAAATCTCTTCCACGGGGGTAGAGACTATCCAACCCGGTCCCCAGAACGGCAATACTGGTTCCCCCAAAGTCAAAGGCTGCTCTATGGGCCTGTTCATCTATGCCCTTTGCAAATCCGCTGACCACTACTATATCACGGCGGACTAATTTTTCAACTATTTTCTGAGTCTGCAAAAGCCCACGGTCTGTAGGCTTTCTGCTTCCCACTATAGTAACAGAGTTTTTATAAAGCAGTCCAGTGTCGCCCAGGGCATATAAAAGCTCTGGGACTTTATCTATGTACAAAAGACCACGGGGATAATTATCTGGTTTTATGATCATGGCTACCTCCACCTATAAGTATAGATACTTTAGGGAAGGATTTTAACTACTGCTCTTATTTGTCATTAAGGAAAGATAAAAAACTTTTTCTGTGAAGGTGGCAGGGTCCAAAGTCTTTTAGAGCTTGAATGTGTTTGGCTGTACCATAGCCCTTATGCTGGGCAAAGCCATAGATAGGAAAATGTTCATCCATCTCTATCATCCAGTGATCTCTTGTTACCTTGGCAAGAATCGATGCGGCGGCGATTTCATTGCTCAAATCATCTCCACCTATAAGAGCCCATTCCTGAGGATGAAGATTCATTGGGGTCCCATCAAGTAAAAGGGCGTCAAGATTAAAGCCCAACTTATCAATGGCTCTTTTCATGGCCAGCTTTGTCGCCCTTAGAATATTGAGTTTATCAATTTCCTTTTGGTCAGCCCAGCCGACACCATAACCAAGAGCTTCACTTTTTATAATATGAAAAAACTCTTCTCTTCTTTTTTCACTTAACTTTTTAGAGTCCCTTAATCCTAGAATAGGTGAAGCAAGTACCACAACGCTGGCTACTACAGGCCCCGCTAGGGGCCCTCTGCCCGCTTCATCTACTCCCCCAATTAAAATGGCACCCTTAGATAAAAGCTTTTTTTTAGGTTCATTTCGTTTATGCCAGGCTTCCAGTAAAAGAGCCTGCTTCTCTAAGGAGCCCTGAGCCTTTTTTCTAAGCTGTTGGACGCCTTTTTTTCTTTGGTTTTTACTTATTTCTAAGAAATCTTCGGCAGATAGATCATCATAAAGTGCTCTCCACTGCTCCATTGTCAGGTCGTTCAAGGCTTATCCTTCCTAGAATTCCTCCTCGGAATTCATCGATTAATATCCGTGCAATCCTCTCATAATCAATTTGTTTTCCAGGAAGAATCGCTCCTCTAGCCAGAGCGATGTTCTCCATAATAACTAGGGCCTCACCCTCTTCTTCACAACCATAGCGCTGCCTAAGAACACCAGGATAATCTTTAATCAGACGCCGCACAAGTTCCAAAGCTAGGGATTGTCTATCTAGAATTTCATCGCGAATCGATCCTATAAGGGCGAGATGGATACCCTCCTGATTATCTTCGAATTTGGGCCAAAGGATGCCTGGGGTGTCAAAAAGTTCCAAATCCTTTCCTAGGCGGACCCATTGCTTGCCCCGGGTAACACCGGGCTTATCTCCCGTTCGAGCACTGGCTCGGCCAGCTAGACGATTTATAAGAGAACTCTTGCCCACATTGGGAACGCCAAGAATCATCATTCGCATGGGACGGATTTTCCTTCCTCTTTGAATCATCCTCTCATGTATAGGGGCATTCATTTGACGAATTTTATCGAGAATAACCTTAGTTGAACCACTGCGTGAGTTCATCAAAAGAATATCTTTGTTTTGCTTTTGATAAAAATCGAGCCACAGGTTATTTACCGAGGGATCTGCTAAATCGGATTTGTTTAGTAAAAATAGACGCTTCTTATCACCGAGAACGTCGTCAAAAATAGGATTAAGCGAAGATCTCGGCGCCCGGGCATCCAAAAGTTCGACAATCAAATCCACGAGTTTATGATTTTGGGAAATTAAGTCCCGGGTCTTCTTCATGTGACCGGGATACCACTGGATGTCCATAGTACTTCCTCCTATGAAAAAGAACTGCAAGAGCAGTTCTTAACGAATTTTTTCTCTGACCTTGGCGGATTTACCTACGCGGTCACGGATATAGAAGAGACGTGCGCGACGAACTTTACCGCGGCGTACAACTTCAATAAGTTCGATTTTTGGTGAATGAATAGGAAAAGTTTTTTCTACTCCAACATTACCGGAAAGTTTACGTACTGTAAAACGCTCGGAAATCCCTCCGCCTTGTCGTTTAATAACAAGACCTTCAAAGACCTGAAGTCGCTCACGTTTTCCTTCGGAGATACGTATAGAAACTCTAACGGTATCACCAACATTAAAGGAAGGTAGATCCTTCTTAATGGCCTCTCTTTCGAGATCACGGATTATATTATAATTCATTCCTTTCCTCCTTTCGAAATTTTTCAATTAATTTTATTATTTCTTGACTGTAAATTCCTGTTTTCATACCCCGATTGATCATGTCAGGGCGCTGCTTTAGTGTTAGCCGAACCGCTTCTTCCAATCGATAGAGCCTGATTTTTTCATGATGACCACTAAAAAGTACTTCGGGTACTTCAAGGCCACGAAAATTTCTTGGTCTTGTATACTGGTTGTATTCAAGTAGCCCGTCTTCATGGGATTCCTCGTGGACCGATGCTCCGGAAATAACTCCGGGAATCAAGCGAATGACTGCATCCATTAGAATCATTGCGGCCATTTCACCTCCGGAGAGAATATAATCTCCGATGGAAATTTCTTCATCTATAGCATAGTCTAAGACCCTTTGATCGATGCCTTCATAGTGGCTGCATAGAAGTGTGATCTCCTCGTGTTCTAGAAGACTTTTTACTACTTCTTGATTTAGAGGTTTGCCCCTAGGGCTCAGATGAATTCTAGGATGGGCACAATTTTCAAGGGCGTCAAAGGCGGGCTGAGCCATTAAAACCATGCCTGGACCTTCACCAAAGGGATAATCGTCGGCTTTTTTGTGCTTATCTAAGCTAAAATCCCGTAAATTAACGATGTTTACTTCTAAATACCCTTCATCCTGGGCTCTTTTTAAAATACCCATTGAAAAATAGGAATCAAAGAATTCTGGGAATAGAGTAACGATAGTAAATTTCATTTTAAACCTTCAATAAGCGACACGATCATTTGTCTTTTTTCCATATCAATGGAAAGGATAAATTCCTTTACCCCGGGAAGTAGAAACTCCGTTTCTCCACGGATGACATAGATGTTTTGGCTAGAGGGTTGAAGAATATCAACAATCTCCCCTAGGGCCTTACCCTGTTCATCAAAAACTTTAACGCCCAAAAGGTCTGAGTAAAAGAATTCATCTTCTTCCAACTCAACGTCCTCTTTTTTACGAGTAAGTTCTTTTTGCAGATGTTTCTGTGCTTCTTCGATGGTATCAATGCCGGAAAATTTAATAATAGCAGCGTTTTTGACAAAACGTAATTTTTCAATGCTATGAGACTTATTACCAAGGCAATAGACTCCGCCAATTTCAAGTAAATCCGGTTCTAGGATAAAGAGTTTTATTTCACCCTTTAGTCCAACAGTTTTCGTGGTTTTTCCAACAAGAATCATTAGACAACTTCAACAAAAACTTTGTTGTCATCTCGAGATGCACCGGCCTTAGCAATGGTGCGGATGGCATTGATCACTCTGCCTCCCTTGCCAATTACACGGCCCATATCATCGGGAGCAACGCGGATTTCCACCGTGATGACACCGTCTTTTTCCACTTCGGTTACTTGGACCATTTCCGGATACGTAACAATGCGTAGTACTACCGATCGAACTAGTTCAGACATTGTCTCCTCCTATAGTTCATCATAAACGCCGCTTTTTTTAAGCAAAAGCTTTGCGCGGTCCGTTGGCTGGGCGCCGTCTTTTAACCATTTGATTGCTTTTTCATGATTGATTTCCAGTTTGACTGGATCACTAAGTGGGTCAAAATAACCGATTTCATCGATGTTGCGGCCGTCTCTAGGACTTCTGGAATCAGCAACAACTACACGATAAGAGGGTCGTTTTTTATTTCCCATTCTTTTTAATCTGATTTTAACTGCCATGTATACCTCCTTTATCTATGTGGCCTGCCAAAGGGCTTTTCCGACTTATATTTTAAGCCATCTTCCCGGGCCCCGGGAATTTATTAAAAAGGTAAGCGCATTCCCCCGAAAGGGTTCTTTCCCTTTTTACTCATACTAGTAAACTGTTTCATCATTTTTCTCGTCTGAGAAAACTGTTTCACCAGTTTGTTCACATCCTGAACACTGGCGCCACTGCCCAAGGCTATACGTTGTTTTCTTCTGGCATTTAGAAGGTCAGGATTTTTTCTTTCTTTTTTTGTCATGGACTGGATAATTGCTTCCACTTTTTTTATTTCTTTATCGTCCATATCAAGATTTTGCATTGCCTTCATATTGCCGCCAAGGCCGGGAAGCATACCCAGTAGTTCTCCAATGCCACCCATTTCACGCATTTGTTGCATCTGTTCTAAGAAATCATCAAAGTCCAAGCCCTCTTGGCGCATTTTTTGTTCCAAAGCCTGGGCTTTTTGGGCATCGTAGTTTTTTTCTGCCCGCTCTATGAGACTTAAAACGTCTCCCATACCAAGAATTCGGGATGCCATCCTATCGGGGTGAAATTCTTCCAGGGTATTTCCCGTTATCTTCTCACCGGTACCAACGAATTTAATCGGTGCCCCGGTCACTTCTTTCATACTAAGAGCCGAGCCGCCCCGGGTATCTCCATCGAGCTTTGTCATAATAATGCCATCGATGCCCAGCTGTTCATGAAAGCTTCCTGCCACGGTTACAGCGTCCTGGCCAACCATAGCGTCGACAACCAAAAGAATTTCTGTTGGTTTCATAGCTTTTTTGATGTCTTTTAATTCTTGCATAAGCCCTTCATCAAGATGCAGCCTACCGGCTGTATCGAGGATCAATACATCCCTACTTGTGCTATAGGCTTCATCCAAGGCTGCCTTAGCGATGTCAACGGGGGATTTTTGATCTCCCATGGAGAATACCGGTATATCCAGTTGTTTTCCCAGGACATGTAGTTGGTCAATGGCTGCTGGGCGATAGATATCAAGAGCAACCAGAAGAGGTCTTTTTCCTTTTTCTCTAAGCTTAGCCGCCAGTTTTGCGCCATTGGTTGTTTTTCCCGAGCCCTGAAGCCCAACAATCATATAGATGCTAGGACCATTGCTGTTAAAGGTAAGCTTACTACTGGTGCTCCCCATCAGCCTAGTCAGTTCATCCCGGACAATTTTAATAACCTGGCTACCGGGCGTTAGGCTTTCCATAACTTCAGCGCCTAAAGCACGCTCTTGTATTTGAGCGACAAACTGTTTAACAACACGGTAATTGACGTCGGCTTCTAAAAGAGAAAGTCGAACTTCACGCATAACATCTTTGATGTCTTTTTCGTTGACTTTTCCTTTGCCGCTTAATTTATTTAGCGCATTTTGAAGTTTTTCACTTAATCCACCAAACATCGGTAACTCCTTTTATGCATCAAGCAGCTCTGAAAGAAGATCAAATACCTCGGATGACAGATGCTCTCTATCCCCTTCAAGGATCTCCTTTATTCGCGATATTTTTTGCTGCTTCATTAAATGTTTCTTGTATAGACTTAGATGATCTTCGTACCACTGAAGTTTGTTCAGTCCCCGTTGTACTGCGTCATGGACGCCTTGGCGGGTTATATCCAGCTCCTGTGCGATTTCTCCAAGAGAATAGTCTTCCATGACAACCATGCGAAGAAGCTCCTGCTGATGTTTCGTTAGGAGACTCCCGTATAAATCCATATAATAAATTTGCCGCATTTGTTCCATAAAACACCCCTGTAAAGGTTTTTCCCTTTACAGGGGTATATTACATGAGATAGATGATTTTGTCAAGAAATAAAAATAGAAAGGAATTTTATTTTATTCTAGGTACCTCTAAGGAACAAGGAAGACCCACGGCGCATTTACCACAGACACTGGCTCTAAGGCTTCCTTCATTTCTATTTAATTGTGCTAGACATTGAAACCGGTCGAAGCCTTCATGGCTTAAAGCACCGAATTTGCACCGATCTATGCAAAGGCTGCAGGATTTATCTATTTTGTAAAGACAATGTTCAGGGCTTCTTTTTTCTTCCCTAGCTACCTCCATGTCGGTAATAAGTGAAAAATAGCGCCCCAGAGAACCTTTCTCACTTATCAATAGATTGTTAATGCCAAAACTGCCCATACCGGCAAAATAAGCCAGATGACGTTGTGACCAGCGACTTTTCGGATTGTCCGCTGTAAATACCGTAGCTTCATAGGGATAGGCCGCCCTAACGCCCTTGTCTTTTAAGTATTCCACTAGAAATTCTCCTAGAATTTCAGCCAATGTATTGGTAGTCAAATAGGCCTGGGCCCATTGCTGCGAGGCAAAGTCCCCAGGGCGATTGCTATGACCTACCCAGGACTTAAAGGGAATAAAAAAGCAGAGAATGCTTCTGGCCCCAGGCAAGAAATCTTCCGGAAGAAAATGATCGGGGCGAACAAGTTCTCTTAGTAGCCCAATACCCGGATCATCCCAAGAAAGAAATGATGCTAAGCTTCCTCGCCAATAATCAGGAAGATGCCTTTCCTTTTTCATGTTTTCTAGCCAATTGTCAATTTGGGATTCAATCTCTATAGCCTTAGCTACCATTGGAGTTTCTCTCCAGGCCTTAGATAAATCCCCTGAATGCCTTCAACAATAAGATTTTCTGGCTCAACATCAATGACGGGAAATGTTTTATAATGCATAGGAATAAAAGCTCCCGGTTGTATAAAGTCCAGTGCAATTTTTGCATCTTCTATATCCATTGTATAGTTGCCGCCCACAGGAATCATTGCAAGGTCAACCAGCCCTTCTAAAAGCTTCATTTCTTGACTAAGGCCCGTATCGCCGCTATGATAGATCCTTTTGCCTTCAATATCCAAAAGAAATCCTCCGGCCAGTCCCCCATAGAGCATTCCCTGAGGAGTCTCAATCCCGCTACCATGGAGGGCTGGAGTCATCTTCACCCATCCATGGCGTCCACCGATATGCATGCCATGAATATTATCGACCCCTTGATCCTTTAAATAGGCTGCGATTTCGTGATTGCAGTATACAAGAGCTCCTGTTCCTTTAGCAAGTTCTACCCCATCGCCTAAGTGATCTGCATGGCCATGGGTGATGAAAATATGAGTAATTTCCGAATAATCTTCCAAGGTGGTTTCCGTCCAAGGGTTTCCTAGGATAAAGGGATCGATAATTATCTTTTTGTCCTGGGTGTCGATGACAAAAGTACTGTGTCCAATATACTCAATAAGCATACTTGGCTCCTTTCTGGGATTTAAATTTTAAAAAGAATCCACCGGTTTTGCTCAATTTCATATTTTAGCTGATAGGTTTTACGCTGTCCTTCAATGGTGCTAATGCAATCAAAAGTCAATACCGGTATCCCAGCTTTTTTTTCTAGATTACGCGAGAAAACTTGATCGACTTTAATCACAATTCGTTCGTCCTCTTCTAAGCGAAAACGAAGAGGATGAATGAGACCGGCTACATCAAAGAGTGCCAGCATATCGATAGGTTTTGCTACCACTTTCATATCATCACCTCGTGAGGCTAGGTTAACACGAACATATGTTCCTGTCAACTAGCAGGGATTGACATGAATCATGCAATGCTTGATTTCGGGTATTCTATATTCTATCTCATCATGTACCTTTTCGGCTATGGCGTGGGCATCAAAAAGGCTCATATCCCCTTCGATAGCAATCTCCATATCTACATAGTAGCGTTTTCCATGGCGGCGACTTTTTAGAACGTCAATATTTTTAATCTGGATAAAGGCCTGGGTAATATTTCTGATTTCATCGAGTATCTCAGCCGGTGCTGCTACATCGGAAAGATCTGCTACGGACTCCACGTATAGCTCAAAGGCAATCTTAAAGAGCATTAAAGAAATTACTACAGTAAAAATCGGTTGGAAAATAGGGTATCCTTGTCTAGCTAAAAATATCCCTAGAAGAGATCCTGCCGAGGCGTAGGAATCGTTCAGATAATTTTTTCCATCGGCCATATAAATACTTGAATTCATGATTTTTGCATAGTGTATCGTATAGCGCGAAAGAACTATCTTGGCAATAATTGATATAATAGCGGTTATTAGAGGAAAAAGTGTTGGAATATTACTCTGAGGGTCTAAAAATTCCCTGCGGGCTTGGTAAAGAATCCCCAGAGCAACAAGAAATAGAAATAAGGCCAGCACTTTACCTAGTATGGCTTCATAGCGCTCATGGCCATAGGGATGCCCTTCATCGGCCGTTTTGCTCGCCATACGAACACCTAGATAGGCTAAAAGAGTAGTAAAGGTATCGCTAAGGGAATCCACACCATCGGCTATAATCAGCGATGAATTGCCTACAAGACCTGCTGAGATTTTAGTTATAGCTAAAATTAAATTTGTTCCAACGCTTACCGAAGTTAAACGTTGGGCATACCTAAGTCGATTTTCCAAGTATATTCTCCTATAATTCCATAGCTTTTATACGTAACAGCTTTTCGAATAAAACAGCGTCACGCTTTTTACAAGTAAAAATAAATTGTTGTCGGGGCAGTTCCTGTAAAAGTTCCAGAGTAGGCCCAAGGCGCTTTTCATCCCAATTGCTAAAGGCTTCATCAAAAAACAGCGGGATATCTTGGCCTAGGATTTCAGTTACAGCTAGGCGTAGAGCCAGATAAAACTGGCTGCGCAAGCCCTTACTCATCGATGAACTCAGAAGAAGATTGTCCTTTTCCCTTTGAAGATAGAGTTCTCCCTGGGGTGAATTGAGCACCCCTTGATACTCTTCTGCGGTAAAAACTCTAAAATAATAGGATGCAAGTTTTAAAATTTTTGGAAGTAGCTCCTGGCGATAGTTTTCATAACTGGCCTTGATAAGACCTTCAAGTATAATATATCGATTGTATTCTTCCAATAAATCATCTTTTTTGTTTTTTAATTCTTCATAATCCTCCAGGGGCATATCAATAATATCTTTAAGCCTTAGGAGCTCCAATTGAAGCCTATTGTAGTCTTCCTCCAGCAGCTTATCCCGAGGACTTTGTTTTTCGATTATATCTAGATCTTGTTTTAAGCCCTCAAGGCCCAGGGGCCCATAGGACTCAAGTTTCTTCAAAAGATCTTGCTGCTCCTTTTCAAGAAAATTTATTTCTTCTTGAATCCTGCTTTTCTTATCTAGGAGTTCATCTAAAGAAAAGGAAAGCTCTTTTTGGAGTTTATAGCTTTCTAAAAAGTCTTCTTTGCTAAAAAAACCTGCCTTTATGAGCTCCTTTTTCTCAGTGTTCATATGCTTTCGCCAGCCCAGTGCAAAAAGAAAAGAAGATAAAAGAGCTCCCACTGCCGCCAGTAAATGAGGACTATAGTGATCTATAAGATACACTGAAATAAAAGTCGAGAACATAATAATCGAAAGGATCAGGGGCATTACAAAGCGGTTGTTTACAGTTTGCAAAGATCTTTTAAGTTCTTCTAAACGATGTAACTCCGAAAGTTCACTGCTTTGTGCGGCAATTTCACTATGGAGAATCTTCAGTTCGCTATTTTTTTCTTTAAGAGTTTTTTCTAACTTTTTCCCTTCTTCATAGCTCTTATAACCCTGGCTTGTGGCCAGCTTGGCATTAAGAGGTTCCTTTATTGTTCTCTCCATATTAATGCGAACTTTCATCTGTTGAAGAACTTTGCTTTTTTCTTCATAGCCATTTATGGCCTCTCTTTTACGTAGATCTTTGCTCCTAATGAGGCCTAGTTCTTCTTCTATCTCATATAAAAGATAATTTCTTCCACGTTTTTTATAGATTTCTCTTTGTTTTTCCCCAAGGAGCTTTAGAATACTCTGATAGGATGGGCCATCACCGGCATAGAGTTTTTCCATATTCTCCTCAATAATCTCATCGATTCTCGACTGTTCAAGTTCATATAAGTCTTCGGCTTGAAGTAGATGAAAATTCTCTACATAGCTACGGGATAGTTCATCCAGCGGCCGATTGGCCAGAGCAATGACTTCTTCTCCTTCTTCTAGAAAACCACTGACTGATGAGGTTATGCGCCGACGAATGATACGCCCATCAAAAAGCTCAGCTTCTAAATAAAGCTCCTGTCCATCCCAGGGAAAATAGGGATAGCGCTGGCCCGCGGGAATAAAACCTAAAAGAGCTGCCTGTAAAGCCATAAAGAGGGTGGTTTTTCCCTTTTCATTTTCAGCATAGATTAAATTTACGCCGGAAGTGAAATAAAATTTTCGATGGGAAAAATGTCCAAAGGGCTTAAGTAGAATAGATTTAATCATAGATTCCTCGAAATAGATCCTTGAGTTCAATCAAAAGGTCCTCTTCATGGTGACGGATGTAATCTAGAGCCTCACTGTGAGTCCAACCCAGTAGTTCTGTATTAGAAAAAAGTAGTTCGGGGTTATTCTTGAGAATTTTTTCACTGCCCTGGTAAAGAGGAGTTTTTAAAAATACTTTCTTAGTCACAGTATTGTCTTTTACGTGAAACTCTGTATTGTTTTTTTTCCAATGATCTAGATAAAGCTGATCTTTTTCATCGAGTTCTCCTTTAAGGGTAAGCTCTATTAAGTCCTCTTTAAATGAACTGACTTTCTCTAAATCCCGACGAATATCCTTAAGCTCCAGAATATGATTTTTAATAGGAAAAGATGGTGATGGAATCCACACAGGACCATCCTCAGCAAGATTGACATACAAAAATCCCGCCCTATCGCTACCAAGTTGTGAAAGAGCTCCGCTATAAAAGACTTTGCGTGGGTTTGCCACATTGGAAAAATTATGGACGTGACCCAGGGCGAGATAATCGTAGGCAAGCTTTTCAATATCTCCTGCGGCTAGGGGCATGTAAACTTCTTCACCCAAAGCACTGTGAACAAGCCCCACATAGAGTCCCGAGGTCTTACAAGGTAAAACATCCACGACCCGTCGTAGATCCCATTCCTGCTTATAACTAATGCCGGCAAGGGTCCAGCCATCGAAGTTCAATATTTCAGCTTTCAGTGGTGATAAAATTTTTAATGGGCTATCTTCAAATAACTCACCTACTAGTCCCGCATCATGATTACCCAGGGCCAAAACAAAGGGAATTCCCATAGCTTCCAAAGGTTCAAGGGCTCTTAATACAAAATCTATAAGTCCCTTAGATGGTTTCGGGTTATCAAAAAAATCTCCAGCAAAGAGAATAGCATCAACATTTTTTTCAATGGCTTGATCAATTAAAAAGAGTAAGCACTGCCTTTGATACCTCTGCAAAGCCTCTTGAAAATCTTTGCGATAGTTCGTAAAAGGAGCACCTAGGTGTAAATCTGCGGCATGAAGAAAAGATGGCATTTATAATCCTTTCTGCTTATGTCAAGGCAGGCCTTCACAATAGGAATTGCCTGGGTTATAATAAAACCACATCAAAATATATAAATTAGAAAGTCATTAGAATTTGGCTCTATCTATTCTATCATATACCAATAAAATTTAAACGGCTGTTCTGTCCCTGTAGGTCTTGTTCCTTCTTTGAACCGGCCTTAGCAATTTCAAGAAAGACTATACCCTGCAAGGATAAGGAGTATTCCTATGGCAAGAATAAAAATGAATTTAAGCGGCAGTAGACAGCGTATTTCAATGTTAAACCGCAACTATATAAAAAACGAGATCTTCTTCAGCTCAACGCTGACATCGGAGCTCCTTCGTAAAACCCGCATGCATCTTCCCAACCTTTCGGATTTTGAACTCCTTGGTGACAGGGCTATCTTTATCAGTCCTGTACTTAGCGGCGAACCCATGCTTGCTAGCAGTGGTTTAAGTGCCACAGAAAAAGTACAGATTATAGGCAGCTATCTTAAGATTATCAAGGATTTCGAAGATTTACCCCTTTATTTTCAAATTAATTTGATTCGACCCGAAAATTTTTATATTGTATCGGGAGAATTAAAGCACCGAGGCGTTCTGATTGTCGAAGATTCGGAATTTGATAGACCCCTTCGTATGCATCATCTACGCCAAGGGATAAGCAATGTTATGCTGGACTTTATTGGAAATGATCTTTCACTGTATAGCTTTAAAAGTTATTTCCGGGACTTACCAGATAATTCAGAAATCCAAAACTACTCAGCCATTGAAGAAGATATAAAAAAGATTTACATTAAGGACTTGTTCGTGGAAGAAAACGACTACACAGAAGAAGTGCAAGGAGCTCAAAAGGCTTTTTTTGATAAAATAAAGCATATAAATATCCGCTTTGTTCTTATCATCAGCTTTCTAATGGTTTTGATTCTCGCTGGCGCGCTCTCCCTCTTTGGAGGGCTTAATATTGGAAAAGATACCGATATCGTACCTCTTTTTAGCATTATTGACCGAAATGAAAATATTCTTATCGTTGACCAAAGCTATGTTCCTCCCGCTATGCATATAAATGAAAAAAAATGGAGCATTTATAAAAATGGCGCCTTGATTAAGGAGCAAAATACCGATTTAGTAAATCTGCTATTGCCCGAGGAAGGAAATTACCTTATTCGTCTTGAACTCAAAGATTCCAAAGGCAACTGGTCAAGTGCCTATGAAGAAAGCTATACAAAAAAATACAAAGCTGAAAATCAAGATGATTTAGACTTTTTTAGATGGACAAATGCAAACTTCGATCTAGAGACCTATTACAATGGAACAAAATCTCTGGTTCTTAATAAAGATTCATCCAAGGCTCGTATCACCGGACTTTACCTAAACGGATCCATCTTGATTGAATTTATGCTTAAAAATACAAGTCAGGAAGAAATAAACTTTACCCTGGAAGGCTATTCCAAGGGCATACTTATTTCTGAAAAAACTATGCAGATTTCGCTAAAACCCAATGCTTGGCTAGATTTCTCCATGGAAATGAACAGCGAAGAGATTCAAGAAATCGTTATTTCTTTTAAGGATATAGAAGAAACACTCTGGATCGATGATCTTCGACTAAGTTCGACAATAATTCCGGGATTCGAAATGTAAAAAAAAGGAGCACTTGATGTCAAAATCAAATGCTCCTTTTTTTATTTTTGAAGAAAATCTTGAAGACTATGTAGGTCTCTTAGTACGCCCTCAAGCTTCGTTTCAAGTCCACCCTTCAGATCCAGCAGCATATCCTCAGAATATTGATAGCTGTTCATTCTGACATCTCTGGCTTCGCCTCTAGCTTGGCCAAGTAGATCTTTGGCTCTTTCTTCGGCCTCTTTTAGAATTTCAGTTTCATTAACCATGGCTTCAAATTGTTTTTTTGCTTCGGCGATAATTTCTCGTTCATCTTTTTTTGCTCTTTGAAGGATTTCCTCGGATTCAATATGAGCCTCTTCGAGGATTTTTTCTCTTTCTTCTTTTATCCATTTGGCATGCTTCATTTCATCGGGGAGAAATGTCTGTATATTGGAGAGCAAGGATTCAACCTCATCCCTCTCTAACAGAATTTTCTTACTCATAGGAAAATTTGCTGTTGCATCAACTTTGGTTTGGAAATCTTCTAATAGTTCTAGTACTTTCATCTCTTCTCCTTTTCTTTCATCGCCTTGTATACTTCAGGGGGTACGAATTTATTGATTTTAGCTCCATGACTGGATAATTCTTTTACGACACTGCTGCTAAGATAGGAATATTCGAGCCGTGTCATCATAAAAAGGGTTTCTACTTCTTTGTTCATCTCACGGTTTATTTGAGCCATTTGAAATTCTATATCAAAATCCGAGACGGCTCGGAGACCTCGTACTACTGCTTGTAAATCATAATGATCAAAAAGCTCCACAAGAAGTCCTTCAAAACATATAATCTCCAAATTCGAGATATGGCTCGTCGAAGATTTTATGAGATCCATTCTCTCTTTTAAAGAAAACATTGGATTTTTATTATTATTCAGTAGCACAGCAACATAGAGTTTATCGGCAAGCTTGCTAGATCTTTCAATAATATCTATGTGACCGTAGGTCACAGGATCAAAACTTCCGGGGTAAACGAGATTCATTCCCTCTCCTTTATATAAAAGCTTAGAGCGGTATTTCCATATTTTTTCCTTCGCCATAGACTGAAGGATCCGATAACTTCTTCGAAATTTTGCTTGGCATGATGCTCGATTATAATTATACCATCCTTCGCTAAAATGTCTAAATCTTTTATTCGTATCATGGCATCTTTTGCATAATCCGATGCATGGGGCGGATCAAGAAAAAGAAGATCAAAGGATATTCCTTTTTCTTTAAAATCTTCTATGGCTTCAATATAGGATCCTTGAAAGAGCTCTGCTCTTTCTTCTAGTTTTGTCTTTTTCAAATTCCTTTTGATGCAATCCATAGCCTTGGGATTTCTTTCAACGAAATAGGCTTTTTCCGCGCCGCGGCTCAGAGCTTCAATGCATAGGGAGCCAGAACCGCTAAAAAAGTCACAAACTACAGAATCTACTATATGGGGCATAAGAATATTAAAGAGGTTCTCCTTGACCCTGTCTACCGTAGGTCGGGTTGTTTGTTCCTCGATGGTTTCCAGAGGTATGCCTCTGGCACTGCCTGCAATCACCCTCATAGATTATATGCCTCCATTTTTGCTCGGTATTTTTTACTTAATTCATCGTTCATAATTGATGAGACTCTCTCTAGGATTTTTCGGTGGCGGATAAGATCTGCCAGAGCAAAATCAAGTTCTCCACTCTGCCTCACTCCCCTAAGTTCTCCAGGGCCTCTTAATCGCAGATCTTCCTCGGCAATTTTGAAACCATCATCATACTTCTCAAGGATAATAAGTCTTTCAGGAACGGACTTTTCGGCACAAAGATAACAATTACTTTGAAAATCGTTCCTTCCTATCCTGCCTCTTATCTGATGGATTTGAGAAAGACCAAAACGTTCTGCTCCTCTTAAAAGGAGCACACTGGCTTCAGGGATATCCATCCCTACTTCAATTACGGTGGTAGAGGCCAAAACACTGGTTTTTCCTTGACGAAAGTCTTCCAAGGTTTCTTCTTTTTCCTGGCTACTCATCCTGCCATGAACAATACCTAGCTTATCTTTAAATATTCCCTTTAACTCTTCTAGTCCCTCTTCCAAAGAAATAGTATCTAACTTTTCGCTTTCTTCTATTAATGGAAAGACAATGAAGGCCTTACGCCCACTATGTATTTCCTCTAAAATATGTTCATAGACTTTACCCAGTTCCCTGGGGCGAATAATTCGGGTAACAATAGCCTTCCTTCCGGGAGGTTTCTCCATTAAATAACTGCTATCTAAATTTTGATGGAGAATCATTGAAAGGGTTCTGGGTATGGGTGTTGCACTGAGCATTAGTATATGGGGGGCGCCCCCTTTGTCATAGAGAGCTCTTCTTTGACCCACACCAAAACGTTGCTGCTCATCGGCAATAACGAGCTCCAAGGCCTTAAAGTTGACCCCTTCTTCAAAAAGTGCATGGGTGCCTACCACTATCCTAGCCTCTCCCGATTGAATATTCTTATAAATCTCCTCTTTATTTTTACTAGAACCAATCAAAAGTAGCACTTTGCCAGGAAAAAGACGATCCATGACCTGGGCTTGCTGTTTTGCCAAAAGCTCTGTAGGAGCAAGATAGGCTAGTTGATCTGTGGTCTGAAGAATTTTCCAGATAGCGTAGTAGGCCGGTACACTTTTTCCGCTGCCCACATCCCCCTGAATGAGACGCTGCATTTGGCGACCCGAAGCTAGGTCTTTATCAAGATCTTCAAGGACTTGAAGCTGGCCCTTTGTAAGTTCAAATTCAAAAAGCTCTAGAAACTCCTCTTGATTTGACCTTTTTAAGGAAGGCTTTCTCGGTCTTTCTTCAGCTAAATTATCCATAAGAAATAGGAAGAAATCATCAAAAATAAGCCTATACTTAGCCTGAGCATAGCTCTCACGACTGCTTGGAAAATGCATCTGAGTAATGGCCTCTTTTAGCTCCATAAGCTTCCATAAATGTCGGTCTTCCTCAAAAAGATAGTCTTCAACCTCACAAATCTCTAGGGCCAATTTTATAAAACTTGCCATATCCTTTTGAGCTAGACCCTTTCGGTAGGGATAGATGGGAGTAAGAGTTAAAAAATCCTCCCAGTCCTCCTGGGCAAAAACAGGATGAACCATAGAAAAATGTATTCCGCTCTGCTGAAGCTCGCCATAAAAATAATAATCTTTTCCTAAAGAAAATTTCTTGTCAAGATAGGAGGCATTAAAAAAAAGAATCTGGATTACATAGCCCTGCCAGGCAAAATGCAGTTTCAGACTCTGCCGCCCTCCCCTTGAACGCCAATGTTCTTTGCTAATTAGTCGTCCACAAAAGCTACCGGTGCTTCCAACTCTTGGCTCCAGGGCTTTTCTTCGATCTTCAAATTTTTTGGGGAACATATAAATAAGATCCATGGGAGTCATTATCCCCATGGAATTTAAAATTTCTTCTTTACGCTTTCCTATGCCTTTTATATTTTGAAGCGTCAATAGTAGCCTCCTAAAAGAATAGAGCCCCTAGGGCCCCTATTCCAATGACATAATATAATAATAAACGGGCTGATCACCACGGTATAGCTCAATCTCCACATCGGGATTTTTTTTATGGTTTTCATCAATTATCTTTTGCGATTTTCCTAGGTCCGTATCTTCTCCTACATAGACTGTAATTAGATCATAGGTTGAGCCGTAAAGATCCAGCATTTTGCGAAGGGCTTTTTCCGGAGTCTTTTCAACAGCGACAATCTCTCCATCTTTTATACAGAGTATGTCCTTTTCCTTGATAACAAAGCCTTGAATTTTTGTGTTGCGCACAGAATAGGTAATTTGAATTGTTGAAACATCCAAACCCTCTTTCATTGACTCAATATTGTCTTCGATATTCCCAAAGGGATCATAGCCCATCATAGCGGAAATACCTTGAGGTACAGTTTTTGTCTCTACAACATAAATATCCTTGTCACTCATCGCCTTGGCCTGCTCTGCAGCAAGGATGATATTTGAATTATTTGGCAAGATCACGATGTGATTGGCCTTTATTTTTTCCACTTCTTCGAGGATATCTTCGGTGGAAGGATTCATGGTTTGTCCGCCCTGAATTACAGCACTGACACCAAGATCAGTAAAAATATTTTTGAAACCTTCACCGGCAGCCACTGCGATGACAGCAACATTTTTTATCTCAATTTCTTCTTCTATGATAAGTTTGTCCCTGTTGTCGTGATGAACACCCATTATGGTCTCATGTTGAACCTTCATATTGTCAATTTTAATATTTAGAAGGTTACCATACTTTAGGGCAGTCTCAAGGGCTACACCAGGGTTATTGGTGTGCAAATGCACCTTAACGATATCCTCATCCTGTACGAATACTACGCTATCACCCATCTCAAGGATTTTTTCCTTGAGTTCTTCATTGCTATTTTTATCGGCCCGCAGAATAAATTCTGTGCAATAGGTAAAATGTATATCTGTGGGTTCCTGGAGGAAATGTACATGTTCTGAGCCCTCTTCCTCTTTCAATATAATTTCTTCGCCTTTAAGGGCACTAAGAAAACCTTCAAAGATTGAACATAGCCCCTGACCACCGGCATCAACCACACCGCTTTGTTTTAAAATAGGCAATAGCTCCGGTGTACCCTTTAAAGAAAGGTGAGCCTTTTCAAGAAGTAGTGAGAAAAAGGCCTCAAAGTCCAATAGCTCTACTCCCTCCACTTCCTTTACCCACTGGGTACTCTGGCGGATAACCGTTAAAATCGTACCTTCAACGGGCTTCATGACAGCTTTATAGGCCACTTCTACTGACTTCTCAAGGGCCTTGATAAATTCTCCAACACTAAGAGAGTTGCTATTTTCGGCTCCACGGGCAAGCCCACCAAAAATTTGCGACAAAATAACACCACTATTGCCTCGGGCACCCATTAAAGATCCCTTGGAAAAGCTGCGTAGGATCTCTCCCGTTTTGGAACTTTCATCCTTTTCAACCATTTCAATGGCTGTCTTTAAGGTCAAAGACATATTTGTGCCAGTATCCCCGTCGGGAACAGGAAAAACATTTAGACTATTAATCATTTCTTTATCGGCACTGAGCTTATAATACCCCGACCTCAATGCTGAACGTAAAGTTTTATCATCCAAGTGCATCATTTTCATCATTCACCCACATTAATACTCTGAATAAAAACATTTACTTCTTCTACAGGAAGTTCCAGAGTACTTTCAATTTGGTATTTTACTGTTTCCATAATATTTTGAGCCACCGCTGCCGTACGTACACCATACTGCAAACTAACATAAACATCAAGGATAAGACCTGCATCCCCGGCTCTAGCCTGAACACCACCGGAAACCGGTTCCTTCTTTAATTTTTGAATCATTGTATCTTTGGCTCCGGCATCGACAATGGCTAACACGCCATAACATTGGCTGGCTGCTTTTCTTGCCAAATCTTCGATAACTCTTTGTTCAATTTCAATACTACCGTATTTTGTAATTTGTTTTTGTTTCATAGAAGTCCTCCTACTATTGCTATTGTAAAGAATAGTTCTTGTTCTTACAAGAAGAAAATCCTTGCTTGTTAATTCTAGTTTTGTTATAATAGTCCTGCTACTACTTTGAATCTAAAAAGGAGGTGGAAAATATGGCACGTAAGTGTTTTGTCTGTGGCAAGGGCAACATTAGTGGACATAAGGTCTCTCACGCCCTTAATCATACAAAAAGAGTTTGGAAGCCCAACCTACGACGAGTACGCATCTTAGATGAGAACAATGCTGTACGCCGTGAAATGGTTTGTTCTCGTTGCTTGCGATCAAATAAGGTCCGCCGCGCTGTTTAAGGAAATCCCCCAGGGGATTTTTTTATTTGTCCCGAGACAGTACCACCAGCACCCATCCACTCTCTACTCTTATATTTACATCACCAGCCCATTGATTGCTTAAAAGAAGACCATTATCTGAAGAAACCGGTGCCCCATTGAGATTGTATTTGGCTCCCTCTATAGAAATTAAAGTGGGTTGCTGGGGAAAGAGGGAAAAATACCCCTCTTCTTTTTTTAGCGTAAATTCTCCTTGGCGATAGAAAATCCTATTTTGACCATCGATAAGTTGAATATTTTCTCTTTTTCTTATAAGAGATAGCACCGATAAAAAGTGATCCAATCTGCCTCCCGTGGCACCCAGGATTACCGCTTCCTCTTTTTCTATCAAAGCAAGGGCCGCTTCCATATCAGAGAAGTTTTTCTCCTTAGGAAAAATCTTAGCATCTAGGGGGAGCTTTCCATGGTAGGAATCAAAATCCCCAAGAATTATATCGGCCTTGGATCCCACTGTTTCTAAATGGTTTAGCCCTCCATCGACGGCAATGACCCGAGTGGCTTCTTTTAAATAATAAATAAGCAAGGACTGATCTAGGGCTGCACTGCCGACAAGAAGTGTCATCTTAGTGCCTCAATGGTTTTTTGGTAGTCGCTGCTTCCAAGAATAGCACTTCCCGCCACGAGAACATCGGCTCCGGCTGCAATGAGTTCTTTAGAATTCTTTAGTCCCACTCCACCGTCTACTTCAATAAGAAAGGACAGTGCTTTTTCTTCACGAAGTTTTTTGAGCTGCTCAATCTTCTCCATGCTGGAAGGAATAAATTTTTGGCCTCCAAAGCCCGGATGGACACTCATTACCAGCACAAGATCAACCCTGTCTAAATAGCTTTCTAGCTCTGAAACCGGTGTATCAGGACTTATACTTAGACCTACCTTCACTCCGAGTTCTTGGCATTTATTTAAATAACGGTTGGGGTCTGAAACCGCCTCTATATGAATTGTTATAAGATCGGCACCCTTTTTGACAAAATCTTCGATGTAGTCGTAGGGCTCTTTGACCATTAGATGGACATCAAAGGGCAGCGGGGTAAGAGATTTAATATCCTCGAGTATTTTTGAACCAAAGGAGATATTGGGAACAAACTGGCCATCCATAACATCAAAATGAATCCAATCGGCACCGGCTTTTTCCAGAGCCTGTATTTCTTCTCCTAGACGGGAAAAATCCGCCGAAAGAATCGAAGGAGCAATAATCATCAGTATTCCTTTCTACTACGTAACTTATCCAGTAGGGCCAGATAATTCTTGTAGCGACTTTCCTCAAGAAGTCCTTCACTAAGGGCTTTTTTTACACCGCAGGCCGGCTCTTTGTCGTGAAGACAATCGTCATAGCGGCAAGGGTCAAGGTCTAAAAACTCAGGGTAATACTGGCGTAACTCCTTGGTCTCCATAGAGGTAAGATCCAGAGTTTGAAACCCCGGCGTATCAGCCAAATAAACATCTTTACCTAGATAAATAAGTTCATTGTGGCGAGTAGTATGTTTCCCTCTTTTAATCTTGACACTGAGTGCGCCAACAACAAAGAGTTCTTTTCCACTAAGTGCGTTGATCATAGAACTCTTGCCGGCCCCAGAAGGACCTGCAAGTACATAAACACCCGGTGAAAGTTCTTCGATAAAGCCCTTTAGAGATTCTTTATCCAGTGTTGATATAAAAAATCGAGAAAAACAGGAGTATAAAAGATTGATCTTCTCTATATCCTCAGAATTGACCAAATCAGATTTATTAAATACCAACACGGGTTCGATGCCCTCATAGAGAACATTTACTATCAGTGCATCCAGTGTTAGAAAATCTGGTTTAGGATCATTTAAACTAAATACAAGAAGAGCCTTATCGACATTTGCTACATTGGGACGAAGCAGCAAATTTTTTCTCGGCAATATATTTGTTATCGTTGCATCTTTGACTTCGACCATGTCCCCAACGGTAGGCTTTTTTCCCTCGTGCCTAAAAAGTCCTCTAGGACGACAGACAATAGGATCCTCTTTGGTCTCTACCCAATAGTCCCCGGCAATGGATTTAAGAATTCGCCCTGTCATTGAATGGTACCGGCGCCTATTTGAAAGGTTCTACCTAATGCGTCCATATAAAGTTTATAGTCAGACCCTAAAGGTACCGGATAAGTCGTCGTCACTAGGCCTTCAGTTACTTCATGGTATTCGCTAAATAGGTCGCGCTCTTCCCCCTCTACCGTAATAACAGCCCTTAAATAATATATTTCGATGGCCACACCATCTACAGCGGAGAAAGTAGTGGGATCCACAACAAAGGTATAATCTACTTCCCTTGGCACTTCTACTGGTTCTTCTTCGGGTTCTTCTACGGGGCCCTTAGAAATGGTAATGGTAACGACAAAATCCTTCTTAACCTTTGTGCCCTCAGACACTGACTGGGCAACAACGTTGCCAATAGAAGCTTCATTGTGGATTTCTTCGACACTATTATTTATTTTGATGCCGGCTAGTTGGGCCCTTTCCACAGCAACAGACAGTGGGAAGCCAATCATATAAGGCACTGTGACTTCTTCTTCCTTGGGCCCATTGCTAAGAGTTATATTAATTTCTGTAGCTGGAGCTACTTCAGTATCAGCAGGAATTTCTTGGGCCATTATAAGACCTTTCTCTATGGTTTTATCATTGTCACGTTTTACTGTACCAATCATAAGGTCCCTTTCATCGAGAAGGGCTTTCGCCTCTTCAAAACTCAGACCCAGTAGAGAAGGGACAATAACAATCTCTTCGCCTTTACTTACAGTGAAATAAATTGTTGTACCAATATCTACAATATCACCGGCCAGGGGATCTTGCTTAATAATGGTTCCTTTGGGAGCTGGAGAAAAAGCCGCTTCATTGACTATACCAATCAATTTATTTTTATCCAGTAGGATCTGAGCATCTTTAAGCAGAATATTTTCAAAGCTTGGTACCTCGACGTCCTTTTGTGCAGCTTCCCCTTTGAGTAGAGGCACACCAAGAAGGACCACGGTCACCAGGGCCAGGAGAAGACCAATAAGGATTAGGAAAGTGCCAGAGCTTCCTTGGGGATCTTTCTCATTTTTATAAACTTCATGTATAATTTTATTTGGTTTACTGCTTTTTTTTGCTGCTATTGCGGACTTTTTATAGTAGGTCTTTGGTGAATCTAGGGCCTGGGAAAGGGCATAATAAAATTCGCTCATATTCCTAAAGCGTTCCTTAGGATCTAGAGCCGTGGCTTTGGCAACAATGGCTTCGGCCTGAAGGCTAACTTCAGGATTTATAGTGGAAACCTTGGGAATCGTTTGTTTTAATTTTTTAAAGGCAGCTGTCACCGGAGAATCATCGGGAAAGGGCATGGTTCCAGTAAGCATTTCAAAGAGAACAACCCCTAAAGAGAAGATGTCGGCTCGCTCGTCAATGATAGAGCCCCGGAGCTGTTCTGGGGAAGAATAGCGTAGAGAACCCAATATCTCGTCGGTATGGACTATGGTTGTGTCATTAGACACCCTAGCAATGCCAAAATCAGTGATTTTAGGCTCGCCATCCTGGTCTATGAGGATATTGTCAGGCTTTATATCTCGGTGAATAACGCCATTTAGATGGGCCTGATGGAGGGCTGAAGAAAGTTTCATCGCCAGTTGAAGGGCCCGTTGTTCAGTAAAGGGGGTTCCTTCTTGATTGCTAATCAGTTGGCGTAGGCTTTTTCCTCTAACATATTCCATAACGATATAGGTTTTATTGCCTTCTTCAAAAATATCATAAATCTGAACAATATTTCCGTGGGATAAACGGGCGGCGGCCTTGGCCTCCTGAAGTAGGGTTTCTTCCTTGCCCTGATTATCTTGAAGAAGGACTTTAATTGCTACTCGGCGTTTTAAATAGCTACAATAAGCCAGGTAGACAATACCCATGCCACCTGTGCCAAGTTCTTCTATAATTTCATAACGTCCCTTTAATATATTTCCAATCATAATTACGCCTTTACTACCACAACGGCAATATTATCTCTGCCGCCGGATTCCAGTGCCAGTCGAACCAGTTCTTTTCCAATTTTCTCTGGCTCGTTGTGCATTTTAAATACATTAAGTATTTCAGTATTTGTAAGTTGGTCAGTAAGACCATCGGAGCACAGCAAAAGGTACTCCTCTTTATCTAAGTTAAAATTAAAAACATCGGCTTCGTTATCACCATAAAGAGAAATGGCTTTCATAAGCACACTGCGTTTGGGGTGATTTGGCAATTCTTCTTTTTCAAGAACCCCACTTTTGTAGAGGATATTAACAAGAGTATGATCTTCTGTCAGTTGTTGGATTCGTTTTCCTAGGATGTGATAAGCCCTAGAATCTCCAATGTGAAGACAACTAAAATCCCGACCATGGCTTAGGGCACAAATAAGTGTTGTGCCCATATCGCGAAGGCTGGGATTTTTCTTTACTTCATCCTCTAAATATATGCGGATTTTTTCAACAAGGGTCGACGCTATCTCAGGAGTAATTTCATCGGTATCTTTGAGCTCTTCTACCGCCGTGGCAACGGCAATTTTACTGGCCAGTTCTCCGCCTTTGTATCCACCCATGCCATCGGCTACAATATAAAGCCCCTTTTTACCATCGGAGCAATAAAATGAATCGTCATTTTTTAAACGTACTTTCCCTATGTTAGTTATTCCGTAAGACTTCATACTTTCTTTTTCTCCATTAAGCATGCAAAGAAGCCATCTTCCCCTTTACCGGGAAAAGTTTTATAAAAGCTTTCCTCCAGAGAAGGTCCTAGATCTACAAGTTTAAATTCTTCGTGAGCCTTTAGAAAATAATCAACCTGATTTTCATTTTCACTTTTTAGTATACTACAAGTACTGTAAATCAGAAAGCCTCCCTCTTCTACATATTTTGCTGCTTGGTCGAGCATCTGTCTTTGTTGATGGATTAGTTCAATAATATCACTAAGGTCTTTCACCTTGCTTTCACCCCTTTGGCGGTGGAGAACTCCGGTGCCGCTACAGGGAGCATCCAGAAGAACCGATGAAAAACTTTCGAACCACTGGGGGTTTTCTATTAGAGCGTCCCATTTTTGGACATCCAGGCTTAAATTTAGACGATGAATATTTTCATTTATGCGATCGATTTTATCCTCGCTAACATCACAAATAGTAATCTCCCTTTGTGGATCTTTGGCAAGGAGGGCAAAACTCTTGCCTCCTGGAGAGCCACAAAGATCTAAAAGATTTTTTCCCTGGGGTATAAGGAAAGCTACTTTTTGAGAAGCAAAGGATTGGAAATAAACCTGTCCCTGTTTGTAGGCTTCTATCTGGTCCAGAGACTTTGCTGTTTTTATCATTTGATAGGCCCGCTCTAGGGGCAGTGGCACAAATTCATGGCCTTCTTTTTCGAGCATATCCAAAGCTTTAGCTTCATCGCCTAAAATCAAAAAATCGAGGCGAGGAGCTTCCTTAGAAGAAGCAAGGAGCTCGTCGGTTTTCTCCGGACCCAGTTCTTGTAAAAAGAGTTTAATGGTCTCTACGGGATAACCATATTTCTTTTCTAGCGCGGGAAGAAGATCCATTTTTCCATAGATACGCTCTTCTAAATCTTCTTCTCTTAATATATTTCGCAAAATCCCATTGGTCATGGCCACAAGCTTTGGATTTTGAGTTTTCATTTGTTCAACGGCCTCATTTACCACAGCATGGCGAGGTTTATCTAAGAATAGTATGCTGTAAATAGCAATAAGAAATAAATATAAATCTTCTTCTCTAAATTTCTTAACTTTTAAACTAGAAAAGGAAGTCAAAACTGCGAGTAAATGGGACTGCCAATCTAAAACACCAAAAAAAAGAATTTGAAAAAGTCCCCATTGATTTGGGGAAACTTTCTTTCTAAATTCTTTTAGTATTTCATCAATGCCTTTGGTTTAATACGCCAGTAGCGCCTCTATAACAAGAGTATATATTTGTCTCAATTTCTTCTACCTCTCAGGGACAATAGTCGCATAAGGTTTGCAACTCCCATTAGAGCAGCCATAACATAGGTAAGGGCCGCAGATTTTAGTACCGCTCTAGCTCCGGGCATTTGTGAAGTACCCAGTAAACCCTGATCTGTCATTTGAGCCAGAGCTCTTCTGGAGGCATCAAATTCGACGGGCAGGGTAATGATTTGAAATAATAAACCCATTGAAAAAAGTACGATGGCGATGTTAATAAAGAAATTTGTACGACCAATAAATAAGCCCATGAAAAAGAATAAAGTCCAAGCCTGGGATGCAAAGGAAGCCACAGGAAAAAGCGTTGTTCTAAAGGCAAGAGGTTTGTATCCAAAGGCATGCTGAATTGCGTGGCCCACTTCGTGGCTTGCAACGCTTAAGGATGCAACACTGCGTCCATCATAAACCTCCGGTGAGAGGCGTACAGTGTTTGTTCTGGGGTCATAATGATCGCTTAACATTCCACCAGGAGAACGATCAATGTTGACATTCAAATTGTTTCTTTGCACTAAAATTCGTGCGGCTTCTGCCCCGGTTAAACCCCGATCATTGGGAACTTTTGAATATTTCACAAAGGACCTTTGTACCTGGCTACTGGCCCAGACTGAGAGCATAGAAAGTACTATAATAAGTAAAAAATATCCGTCCATCAATTACCTCCAAAAATATCGTTTTCTGTAACAGGATTACCACGTAGGAATTCTTCTGCCAATAGGGCTCTTTTGCCCGGGCGTTGGAGCTCTTCAATGAGCACTTGCCCTTGGCCCGCTGCTACGTATATACCCTCTTTAGTGACTCTTTCAACAGTTCCCGGTGATTTGGAAGCATCTATGTCCATTGCTCTAACTCTATGCAGAAGAAGGCGCTGGCCTTTTCTAAGGGTATAAGCTATGGGATTGGGCCAAAGAGCTCGCACAAGGCCTTCAATCTTCTGGGCCGATTCATTCCAATTTACTAATGAATCGGATTTGAATATTTTGCTGCAATAGCTGGCAAGGCTGTCTTGTTGAGGTTGGCTATGGGCCTTGTTACTCTCAAGTTGATCTAAAGTTTTTCGAAGCAAGGGAAGGGATTTTTTCATTAGCTCTTCTTCCAGCTCTCCATAGCGTAGATTCTCTACAGGAACCTCTACCTGAGCATAAATATCACCTTCATCCATTCCTTGGGACATTTGCATAATGCTCACTCCCGTTATTTTTTCTCCCTGGATAAGAGCCGTTTGTATGGGACTGGCTCCTCTATATTTCGGAAGCAGACTGGTATGGACATTGATGGCCCCATAGGGATAGAGTTCCAATAGATCCTTTGGAAGAATCTTTCCAAAGGCGGCGACCACCAAGGCATCGGCGGGGTATTTGCTAAGTTCTTCGGCTGTAGGCAAATACTGATACAGATCAATGCCCTGCTCTAAAGCAAATACCTTTACAGGCGGCGGCAGAAGTTTTTTCCCTCGACCTCTTGCCTGATCTGTGCGGGTCACAACGGCTAATATAGTATGATTTTTAGCTAAATCTTCTAAAATCCCCAGAGAAAAAAATGAAGTCCCCATAAAAACTAAATTCATTCCTGCACTTCCTCTTCTTTCATAAGACTCTCATCCACAGCCTTATCTGTAAACAAAATACCCTTAAGATGATCTACTTCATGGCATAAAATTCTTGCAAAAAGTTCCTGGGCTTCTAGTTCAAGATGATTTCCATCGAGATCTTGAGCTTTTAGCTTAAGTGAAATAGGCCTTGGCACCGGTGCTTGGGTGTCTGTAACACTAAGGCAGGCTTCGTAGGCTAATTTCTCTCCACTTTCCTCATAAATTTCAGGATTAACAAAGACTTTAGGGCCTTGATCATCATAAAGATCAACGACGATGAGTTGTTTTAAGCGGCCTACCTGAACGGCGGCCAGACCAACACCATCGGCTTCATGCATGGTTTCGATCATATCTTCCGCCAGCTGTTTTAATTTTTCATCAAAAATCTTTACGGGTTTAGATATTTTTCGGAGGATTGGGTCCTCGTCTTTTCGTATTTCCAAAATTGCCATTTTATTCTCCTATACTGATTCAATGGGGTCTACTTCAACACTAAACTGCCAAGGACGACTTGCGTGAAGACTAAGGAGATGTTCTTTAATCTCACTGGGGTCATCGGCCGTAATAAGAATTTTTCTTTCTCCGGGAATCCACTGGCCAAAGCTTTCTGAAATATTGGCCCCATGACCCTGAAGTTCAAGAATCATTTCTTTGGAAATCTTATCAATTGTTTTTACATCCCCCTTTAAATGAATGAGGATATAAGAGCTAAAGGGTGGAAGTTTTCGAGCCTGGCGTAGAGCCATTTCTTTTTTTAAAAAGTTTTCTACATCACCTTGTAGAACGCCTTGCAAAACATAATTTTTTGGTTCATAGGTTTGAATTAGAGCTGTGCATTGCCGGTTTCCTCGTTCTAAGAACAGCTTTAGCAATTGAAAGCCCTTCTCGGCAGCCCGATAGCTTGGAATATGCAAGTAAAAATCTGCATTGATTACACCCAGAAAACTCACATCATAATCAAAGCCCTTGGCAATGAGTGAAGTACCTAAAAGAAGGTCCATCTTTTTCTCTTTTAAAAGCCTATGAAGTTTTATATACCCATCTTTTTCCTCCATAGTCTTAGCATCAACATTGACTATACGTGCCTGGGGGAAGAGACGCTGGAGTTCTTCTCTGACCATTTGGATGCCTCCGCCATAGAAACGAAAGGCATTGCTACCACACTGGGGGCACTGATCCATAGCGGGACTCTTATAGCCACAGCCTGGACAAAAGAGGGTCTTCGTTTTTTGATCATAGTGCAAGCTTCCCCGGCACTGGGGGCAATAAAGTGCATGACCACACTTTCTGCAAAAAACATAACTGGCATAATTTTTACGATTCATTAAAAGAAAACCTAGGCCTTTGTTTTCTAGTACCTGAGTGATTTCTTCAATCATTCTCTCACTTAAAGGACTGCGGTTTCCCTGGGACAATTCTCTACGCATATCCACAAGTTCAATTTTAGGGCGCTGTAAAGATTCTTCTACAAGATTAACTTTATAGATATCTTCTCTAAGATAAAGTTCCAGAGGAGGAACTGCCGACGCAAAGATCGTCTTGATACCTTGCTGCTGGCCATAAAAAGAAGCCAGTTCATTGCCGTGAAAATAGGGATGCTTCGATACATATCCATCATCTTGGCACTCGTCGACAATAATGGTATCTACTTCTTCTAAGGGAAGAAAAAGACCCATTCTACTGGTGATCATAATGGGAAAACGCCCTTCTATAAAAGAAAGGAGTTCGCTTTTTTGCTCTTTAGGAGACATTTTTCCATGGTAGACTCCCACCAAATCTCCAAAATGTTCTTTAAAAAGTTCCACGGCAGCAGGCAAAAGAGAGGCATCGGGAAAAAGAAGAATAAAACGTTTTTCTTTTTCAAGGCTATTTTCCGCTAAATGAAGATAAATATTCCAAGCCGAAGATTTTTCTCTATGGAGTAGAAAAAGACCACCCTCCTCTTTACTCATCTGCTCCAGTGCTTTTTTCTCTGCGGATTCCAACAAAGGAAGGCTTTGGAAAAATCCTTTTATTTGTCTATAACTGCTTGATATTCGTCTGGAAATATAAACCCTTAAGACAATTCCCTTATCCTCTAGGGTTTTTATACTGGAAAGGCTCTGTTCACCCCTTGGTATCATTTGGGGATAGTTATGGATCAGTTCTTCTATAATTTCTCTTTGTCTTTTGTAGCTCTTTGGCAGTTTGTTTAAATACTCTTCCAGTTCTAAAAGAGAATACTGACTAAGAAGCATTTCATTTTGAGGCAATTTAACTCTTTGATTGTACTGATACTGTATATTACAAAGACCCGATTGTCTTAATTTTTCCTCATTGTCTTTGATACTAAGATACTCCCGGATTTGTTCATTACTTAGATTTTCACGCATGACAAAATGAGCTCTGGCCTCCACTCTTAGAGCTTTGGGTAAAAAAAGCCGACTGTAGGCCGCTGGGGGTATAGCGTAGTAGTGAGATAAGAAGTTCAAGGCTTCAAGGCTGGAAGCACTTAGAATTACTCCCGTCTCCTTCAAAATACTTTTAGCTCCAGAGAAAGCTTCTTCTTCACCTAAAACAAGCCCTTCTCGCGGTACATTGCCGCGACCAAAGGGAACCAGTACAAGCTGGCCCTTTTGAAGGGTTTTGTTGCTTTTATAAATATAGGGACGGTCATAATCGCTCACCGCATCAAGAAGAATTATTCGATAATACACTAAAGTGAAAATCCCCTTCCTGCTTTATCCAAATAAGTTAAAAAAGCATCGGAGACACTGTGGCTTTCAGCTTCCATAATGGCTAAGAGTTGGCGAGTTGTATTCTCGATATCATTATTGACAAGATAATAATCATAGTCCTTAAGATATTTGAGCTCATCCATTGCACAGCTTAGTCTTTGTGCGATAGCCTCTTCACTTTCAGTGCCTCGGCTACTTAGTCGTTCTTCAAGCATATTTAAATTGGGGGGAAGAACAAAAATTAAAACCGCGTCTTCTCCCATTTTCCTTATTTGCCCTGCTCCGAGCATCTCGATTTCTAGAATTACATCTTCACCCCGGGCAAGGTGTTTTTCAAGTTCCCTTTGGGGTGTGCCATAATAATTACCATAAACTTCGGCCCATTCAGCAAAAGCTCCTTCATCAATCATTTTCTTAAAATTGTCTTTACTGATAAAGTGATAGCTCTTTGCCTCTTCTTCATTAAAACGAGGCTCTCTTGATGTATAAGAAATACTAAGATGCAAACTTCTTTGTTTTAACACATCTCTTACTAAAGTACCTTTTCCTACACCAGAGGGACCACTAATAACAAAGACACGTCCTCTTCTTTTAAACATAATTACTCCAAATTTTGTAGTTGTTCTCGAATCTGTTCAAGTACAGATTTAGCCTCTATAACTTCTCTTGTTAGTTCATAGGCTGCCGATTTTGAACCCATAGTATTGATCTCACGACCTAATTCTTGTACAAGAAAATCCAGTTTCCTACCATGGGGACTGGGTCCCGCTAAATCCTTCTTAAAAGCTTCGACATGGGTAAGTGATCTTTGCAGCTCTTCTTCAATGTCTTTTTTTTCTGCAAAGAGGGCCAATTCAAACTCAAGACGCTCCTCTTGAATCAGGTTTTTATCTTCAAGAAGTTCTTCAAGCCGACTGCGAAAGTTGTCAGCATAGGCTTTTTTCCAAAAAGGTGCCTTTTTCTGTATAAGCAGTAATTGTTTTTCCAAATCATTTAAAAGGCTGTTAATATGATTCTCTAGGGCCTGGCCTTCCCTTTGACGGGAAAGAATTAAATTTTCAAGGGCTCCCGCAAAGCACTCTTCGATAAGGCCCCCCATCTTGTTATCTTCTTTTTCTTTAAAAACCAAAGCGCCTTCTAAGGACAGAAGATCGCCAAGGCTAAACTTATCCTCAAGGGGAATTTCTTCCGAGGATATTAGTGTTTTTAACTGTTCTATTAACCCGTAATCAATCTCCAGTACTTTTCTTTCCGAGGGAGGGCGATCTATATCGATGGTGACATCAACCTTTCCCCGTTGGAGCTTTTTCTGGAGAAGTTTTTTTAAATCCATCTCAAGGGCTAAAAAACTTCTAGGCATACGGAGATTAATTTCCAAAAAGCGTGAGTTTACTGATCTCATCTCTACTTTGATTTCAGTGTTTTCACTTTTTAGCTTACAAAGTCCATAGCCCGTCATGCTATTTAGGCCATTTTTTTCATTTTCCTTTTGCAAAATAGTATCCTCCGTATATCCCGGCTTTTCCCTTTAACATACTAGTTTCAATCTTTAATGTATTGGCCATAGAAGGCATAACCAAAATCTGTGCCCATTTGTTGACTTCATCAAAGTATTCCTCGCCATAATCATCGACAACCCCACCACCTAGGATGAATAAATCCGGCTCCAAAACGGCATGGAGGGAGGCAATGGCACTGCCCAGGGCCCTGGCGGATTCTTCAAATAATTCAACAGCCAAAGAATCTCCGAGTTTATAGCCCTTGGCTAAAACTCGGCTATCGAGCATCTCGCCACTTTTTCTACCCTCAAGAAGGATAGAGTTTCCGCCTTCTTGAGCAAATTCCTCTAGGCGCTGAAGCATACCACTTTTTGCCACATAGCTTTCATAGCAGCCCCAGCCGCCACAACCACAGGATCTTCCTTCGGGTATGTAGTTCATGTGGCCAATTTCTCCGGCGGCTCCCTGGCCGCTGTAGAGCTCGCCACCAAGTATCAGCCCACCACCTAGACCACTACCGGCAAAAAGGCCTACTACATTATTAAAATGCCCTCCTCTTTTTTTCCATTCTCCATATAAAGCAAAGGAAACATCATTACCCACAAAAGCACTTAGACCCGTTTCTTTTTCAATAAAAGCCTTTAAATCAAAATCATTTAGGGGAAGATTTGAACATTTTCGGACATAGGAATTTTGATAAATAACACCGGGGATTAGAAGGCCAATGCTGGAAGCATCTTCTTTCATCGATAGAATTAGCTCTACCATTCGCTTTAGTAGTGCCTCTCTTCCTTCATGGGCTAAAGTTGGGATTTGCCTTTCTTCTACAATTTCGCCTTGAGAAAAGCGTGCTAAAAGAAGTTTACTCCCCCCTACATCTAAGCTTAGAATACTCATAATATCATCCCTTCTATGTCTTCGTAATGCTCAGCAGTATAATCTGCAATTTCTAAAATATCCTCCCAACGTTCTTTATTATGGAAGTCAAAGATGGCAAGGGTTTTCATTCCGGCCCTTTTGGCTCCTAAAACACCATTATAGGTATCTTCAAAAACCAGGCAATTTGCAGGACTGAGTTCCATTCGTTTGGCTGTTTCTAAAAAAACATCGGGGCAGGGTTTTCCTCGGCCCACATCATCGGAGGTAACTATGATGGGAAATACATTCTCAAAATTTTGTTCTTCTAATACCATAGAAACCAAGCGCCGTGAATTTGATGTGGCTAGGGCAAGTTTATAACCTTTTTCTTCCAAGCGACGCACAAAATTCTGGGCACCCTCTTTAAAAGGAAGAAAGGGATAGACTGTTTCTATATGCTCATGCCAATCATCGACGATTTTCTCAACGCTTTCCTTAAGGGAAAAACGCTTCTTAAAATAGCTGGCCGTTTCATTAAAGCTTAAACCTTCAATGGCTCTTCGCAGATCTTCTGGCGCAGGAAATCCTTTTTCCATAAGATAAATGGAATCTAGGTCTTTCCATATTCCTAGAGAATCCACAAGGGTTCCATCAAAGTCAAATATAATTCCTTTAATACCGGTCATTTCAATCATAAAGTTTTAATTCCTCTAAAGAAAAGTTTTTATAATCGGCAGAAACCAAATGATATTGGGGGCCCTTATACACTCCCTGCACCGCTCTATCCCAGGATTCTTTATCATGAAGATGGCCATAAACCACATGTTTGATCATAGGATCGGTTAAGAGTTCGGTAAAATAGGTTTCTTTCATATAGCTAAGAAGGGGCGGATAATGCATGACTACGATAATTGAGTCAATCTCGGGATCCTTTTTTGCTAGTAGAAGGGATCTTTCCAGCCGAAGTTTTTCTCGGTGATAAATCTTTTCATCATCAAGGCCAAATTCTTCGGATCCCGGTAGCTCCCAGCCACGAGTTCCACATATGGCAAGGCGTCCTGCTTTAAAGTAATTATTATGAAGAAAGAAAATACTTTCGTAACTTTGCATTTTTGTCAGGGATTGCCACCAATAATCATGGTTTCCCTTAATAATAATTTTTGTTCCCGGTAGAGCATCGATCCATTCAAGATCAACCTTTGCATCATCATAATACATTGCCCAGGAGGTATCGCCGGCAAGAATAATCAGATCTTCTTCTGACACTCGGTCATACCAATCATCTTTTATTTTTATATGATGATTTTCCCAAACCGGATCAAATAGATCCATGGGTTTGTTCACAGCAAATCCTAAATGAAGATCGGCCAAGGCAAAAATTTTCATGAAATATCCTCCAAATGCTGGTTCATTTCTGATAGAAGCTCTTCCAAAGCATCGCTGGAAGTCAGGTCTAAAATATCATCTAGCTTCTTCTGGTAATGTGCCGCCAGATCGGTTTGTCCCCAGGCATTCATCAGTTGAATCTGAGTCGTAATGGACTGAACTGCATCGCTATTGACTTCAAAAAGTACTTGGGCTGAAGTGATCTCATCTTTGATGGCCATCATTTCTGCATCTAGATTCCAAACGGACTGTGCAGCCCTAGCTAAGCGCTCATTCACTTTTCCCGGTATATTTTTTTGATATTTATAATTTAGAGAATGTTCAATAATTGCCCAGAAGTTCATGGCCAAAGTACGTATTTGTATTTCTGCCAGAATTTCTGTAAATCCAAAGGCAGTATAAACCGGATATTTAATCACCAAGTGATAGGAACGGTAGCCACTGTCCTTGGGATGTTTAATATAATCTTTGGCATAGAGGACGGTAAAATCCTTTCCATCCCGATCATTGATAAAATCCACCACATCATAGATATCATCAAGCAGCTGGCACATAATCCGTATCCCGGCTATATCTTCCATCTTCTCTTGAATATCATCATAGGCTATATTTAGGGTCTTACTCTTCTCCAAGATACTAGAGACTTTTTTTACTCTTCCCGTAACAAATTCAATGGGAGAATACTCGCCCATTTCTCTGTAACCATTGCGTAGAGACTTAAATTTAATTTTTAATTCCTCAACGGCTTGTTCATAGGGAATCAGAAATCGATTCCATTCTCTCACATTATACATGGTTCCTCCTGCACTGGCCTTGCTCAAAATCGCGGTTATCCATGAGTATTTCCAGTTCTTCCATTAAATAGCGCCAACTTCTTGACCAATTACAAAACAAAGTAGTCTCCTGGGGGGCCCGGGCAAAAAATCTCTCCAAAGCAATGTCTTTGTTCAAATACCCTAAGAAAAGGAGAACTCTTTCTAAATATTCTTCATAACCACAAAGTTCAAATTTTTCTTTTAAGTAATCATCCCCCAGCCGAGTTCCTTTTTCAATGTAGAGGGAGTGGAGTTTGACTCTGTTGGCTCCTATTTCAGAACAAGCCTTAGCTAAGTCTATTACGTCGCCACGCTCCATTGCGGGATAATTGAGAATACAGTGGACACCGAGGTTTAGACCTGCACCTTTTATTCGCTTCATTGCATCCAGCGATGTGCGGGCATCGTGGCCCCTACCCATGTTTTTTAGAACTTCATCATTAAGGCACTGTACTCCTAGTTCAAGGGTTACCTCCACTGCATATCTATCGGAGAATTTCTTGAGTTCTCGAAGCATAGGCGTTGGTATACAATCGGGCCTTGTAGATAGGCTAATCTCTACTATACCATCGATTAGGCATTGTTTCATCATCCATAGAAGTTCTTCTATGGGCCGATAGGTGGCACTATAGTTTTGAAAATACGCAATAAACGCCTTGGCGCCATAGCGCTTTCCGATATAAGCCATATTCTTTTCGAGTTGAACAGCAATGGGCAGTTTTGCATCGAGAAGCTCAAAATCCATGGCCCCCTCTGCACAAAAACTACAACCCCCCTTAGCGATGGTTCCATCCCTATTGGGGCATGTCCCTTCTAGGTGTAGAGGCAGCTTATAAGTCTTTACACCATATTTATCTATTAAACTCTTTGACATTTGATAATAACGCATCTTGTACTTCCTCAAAGTTCATTATACAATAATATTAGCAATTTGTACGGAGGAGAGCATGAACTACCAAAAAAAGATGAAATATTCCTTTACTCTGGGAGCTTATCCTACCATTGAGCTCTGCTTAAAAAAACCCCAATGGGTTCGGGTAATCTATTTGCATCCGAAAATCAGCCCGGCTTTAAAAGAGACTATCATTGCCATTGCCCAGAAAAGCTCCTTGGAGTATATTGAAACTTCAGATTTTTTTCGCCCCCTTGAAAAGGAAAATATATTTTTAGCAGCAAAATTTACCAAATACACTTCAACACTGGAAAAAAGAAACCATCTTATTTTACATCAGCCCGAGGTTATTGGAAATCTCGGTACAATTTTTAGAAGTGCCCTGGCCTTTGGGATTAAAGATATAGCTCTTATTGATCCCAGCTGTGATGAATTTCATCCCCAGTGCATTAGAGCTTCTATGGGCGGTATATTTTCTCTTCGCCTTGAGCATTTTGACTCAATGCAGGACTATGAACAGAAGTTCTCCCGGCCAATTTATGCCTTTATGACAGGGCAACACCCCTATCTACAGCAACAGTCTTTTGAAGAGCCCTGTGGTCTTCTTTTTGGTTCAGAATCATCGGGGTTACCTCTTTTTTTTGAGGAGTGCTATCATGCTACTAAAATTAAAATGAGTCCCCATGTGGACTCGCTAAATCTCCCCCTGGCTGTGGGGATTGCCCTTCATCATTTATATGAAGGCTGATATTTAAACTTCGATTTCTAAAGGCCTCCCAAATTTGGGAGGCCTTTAGAATTAAATCAATCTTTCTTTGTTTGCTGGGGTCAGTTGTTCTTCATCGGTAGTAAAGCAAAGAAAGAACTCAACACTGTTATCCTTAGAAAGCTTCTCAAGCTTTTGAATAAACTCTTCCAAGGCCTGGCTGTCTAGATTACCAACATAATCAATGCCATCAATGTATACTTTTTCTGTGTCATAATCCCCTGCTAAGATTCCACATAGAAACCCATAGAGAAGATCCGGCGTATTTATCTTAAATTCATCGGTATTAATAAAACGAATATTACGGTTTAGTTCAAAGATATTTCGATTGCCGCCATCGATAAAAAACAAACTGCCATGGGGGTCTACTGCCACCTCATTGGCCATACGTATCATTCGTTTTGTCTTTCCTGAACCTTTTCCACCTGCTATAATTTTTACCATTTTAACTCCTTTTTTCGAGCTCCACATAACGGTTTCGAAGCTGACCGCAAGAGCCACTGATATCCCTACCTAATTCTCTTCTAATTGTAACATTAATTTGTCTTGCTTCAAGTTCTTTTTTAAATTGCTCCACATTTTTTCTTAAGGGTGTTTGGTGGCTTGCTTCCTCCAAGGGGTTTACTGAAATTAAGTTTACATGAAATCCTCGGTCCTTTAATCTATAACTTAGCTCCACGGCATGGGCTAATCCATCATTGAATCCCTTTATAAGAGTATATTCTATCGTTACCCGCCTACCGGTGGCTTTTTGATAGTTCTGCGCAGCATTTAATAAATCCTCCAGAGCGACTTTATCTGCTATGGGCATTATTTTTCTGCGCAGCTCATCATTGGGAGCATGAAGACTTATGGTAAGAGTTATGGGTAAATTCTCAGTTGCTAGGCGCTCTATCTCCTTAACAAAACCGCAGGTTGACAAAGTAATATGCCGGGCGGAAAGATTACGACCTCTTTCATCGGTCAATAGTCTTAAATAGGCAACAACCTCGTTGTAATTATGTAAAGGTTCACCACTTCCCATTAATACAATACGACTGATTTCTCCGATATAGGTACTGCTTTTATAAAAAATGCTTAAAAGCTCGGCTCTGTCGAGATTTCTAACTAAACCCTGTAAAGTTGAAGCACAAAAGCTGCATCCCATGGCACAACCTACCTGGGTAGGAGTACATAGCGTCCAACCATATCGATAATGCATTAAGACAGCTTCAATAATGTTTCCATCTTCCAGCGAAAATATAAGCTTTCGGGTATTGTCCGCTTTACTGACAAAAGCCTCTTTAAGCGTTACAACTGGCAGAGGATATTCCTCTGCCAGTTGTTCTCGCAGGGCCTGGGGAAGATTACTCATCTGTTCATAGTCTTGCCCCTTCTTATGAAGGCCTTCAAAAAGCTGCCTATTTCTATACTTAGGTTGGCCTAGATCAAGTTCCATTAACTTATCATAGGAAAGCCCTAATAAATTCATCAATAACCTCGCCTGACATCAACAATATTAAGCAAGCTTTCACCTTGAATAAAACGTCTCAGATTTTCATAGATTAAGTCATCTCGTCTTTTGTCAACAAATTGGCTTACCCAGGAAGTATGGCCAGATATATAAACATTTTCCTTTTCCCATAGTGGGCTATTGGAAGGTAGTGGTTCATCCTTGGTTACATCCAGGTGTACGGCTAAGAATTTGTCAACATTTTCGATAAGGGCTTTCTCATCAACAATTTGGCCCCGAGAAATATTAATGAAAACGGATCCGGGCTTTAGTGCCTCTATCATACGAGCACTTATAAGATCTTCGGTTTGCTTTGTCCAGGGAAGAACCGGCACTAAGACATCGATTTCCGGTAGAATTTCATCGAGTTTATCTAAACTAAGGATATTCTCAATAAAAGGAGCCGCTTTTCCTGAGCGATTGGCGCCATAGATTTCAACTCCAAAGCCTTGAAGACGTTTGGCAGCTTCACTGGCAATAGTTCCGGTTCCGACAAAAAGAATTTTTTTACCCGTTAGTTCCTCCATGCCAAAATCTTTTTTCCATAGACGCTCTTCTTGTAGCCTGTAGATATTACGAGTGTGTTTATAACTTTCCAGTATTTTAGCTACTATCCACTCACCAATTGGTATGGCATAGCCACCTTGATTGTTTGCAACGGTTACTCCATCAAGGCTTTTCTTTGGTAAATGATCAAAACCTTGGCTTTGAAGCTGGATAAATTGGAGATTTCCTTTAGTAACATCTATCATTGCAAAGGGATTCATTCCTACAAGAACATCTACCCCTTGAAGATCTTCCTGAAGAAGATCTTTTTCTTTTTTAACAAGGACATTGTAACCAAGCTCAGTTACACGCTTTTCACCTTCGGGTGTAATTGGAGTACAATAAAGTACCTTCATTAAAATAACCCTACCACTTCCCCATCTTCTAAAACATCCATATTAAGTGCTGCAGGACGTTTAGGAAGGCCAGGCATGGTCATAACCGCTCCCGTGATTGCAACGATAAAGCCCGCTCCAGCACTAATGCGAAGTTCGCGTATCGTTAATTCAAAGCCTTCAGGTCTACCAAGAAGGGATGCGTCATCACTAAAAGAGTACTGGGTCTTAGCCATACATACGGGCAAATGATCGAGGTCCAATTTTTGTATATCCTTAAGTTGTTTTTGAGCTCCTTTTTCGAAATGAACTGAGGTAGCGCCATAAATCTTTGTAGCGATGGTCTCAATTTTATCTTTAATAGGCATATCATTATCATAAAGTGGTGTAAAGTGACTCTCTTCCTTTTCCAAAAGTTCTAGGAGAGTTTTTGCCATTTCAATTCCACCTTCTCCGCCCCGAGCAAAGACTTCACTTCTAGCTATAGGAACCCCTAGATGGTTTACATAATCAAATAGCCAGGAAAGTTCAGCTTCTGTATCTGTTGGGA
>JAAYGQ010000147.1 GCA_012727635.1 Tissierellia bacterium
TCATCCAGTTGTAGATAGTCGCTCTAGTAATGTCCTTTTCCATGGCCACTTTCTTTATACTTTCTTTATTAGGCCCCGTCACCCTATCTAAAACTTCTCTTTTTATCACTTCTGAATATACAGGATATGCCATTATCTATGACTTCCTCTCGTAAGGTTTATTTGTCTATTGTACACCACTTTATCTTTACGACAACAAGCCTAACACATAGGGATTATTACGACTCCTTTTTTATGTAAGATATTTAAAGTATACTTGTTTGACTAAAATATAGCCAATGTATTTTAGTTGTGTTTCAGTAATTTAATTGTCATATAAGGTTAGCTTCATTTACATTAATGTAGTTTATTTGAATTTCTGTTTTTTTAATAAACAGTATAGATGTACTTTAGTGGAAAATTATATTCATTTTGCTAGGTATTGTTATCAGTGAGAATCCCCTTTTTTTACTTAAATAGAATTACCATTATGATCCGCCATCTCGGAGTCAAATTACAATAATAAACTAAACAGTACAAAATAGGACAATCGAAATTATCCTTTTTCTCTATCTTCGCTATCTTCAGTTATTTATCCAAAATACATAGATTGTTCAAAACTTAGTGAAGACACCCATTATAATTCTAGAAATAAACCTGCTAGAGAACTATTTTATCCCAGCATTTTCCTTTAGCCATTGGATTGCGCAATTGGCTAGAAGAGTAGCTCCAAGAGGAAGAACCTCCTCATTAAACATTACAAAGGGACTGTGCAGCGGAGCACTGCCCTCTTCTCCTGCGCCGAGAAAAAAATGCATTGAAGGCACTTCAGCAGATATATAGGCGAAGTCTTCGGTTCCCGAAAATGGACGTTCATTAATAATCACATTTTCCTCACCGATTATTTCTTCGATAAAGGGTCTCATAGTTTTACAGATGTTTCCATCATTAAATATTGAAGGAACGCCATTTCTTCTTACAGTGTAAGTCCCGCCCAGCATTTTGACGGTAGTGTCGATGATTTCATCTACTCTTTTTACTATATGGTCTCGCACATCATTATTAAAGCATCGAACACCGCCCTCTAGGACTGCAGTGGCGGGGATAATATTTGCAGCGCTGCCACCGCCCATTTTCCCAATAACTAGAACTGCCGTTTCGAAGGGATCTACTTCCTTTCCCACGAGAGCATTTAAGCTTGTATAAATAGTATTTACAATCATCAAAGGATCCACGGCCAAATGGGGCGTCGAGCTATGGCCGCCCTTTCCTTGTACCTCAACTCTCCAGGAATTCATTGAAGCCGAGGAGATGCCTTCTTTATATCTGATTATGCCTACTGTTTCTCTAGAATCCACATGAAGAGCCATAGCTAGGTCCACATCGGGGCTATTTAATATCCCCGACTGAATCATGTCCTTGGCACCTCGGCCAATTTCTTCCGCTGGCTGAAACATCAGTTTAACGGTTCCTCGTAGATGCTTTTCATTATCCTTTAAGAGCTTTGCAGCACCCATTAGTATGGTTGTGTGAATATCATGACCGCATAAATGGCCATGGCCATTTGTTGATCTAAATTCAAGGTCATTGATCTCTTCTGTGGGTAACGCGTCCATATCGCCTCTAAGTAGGAGGGTTTTACCGCCTTTGCCTAGGATTGCGCAGATGCCTGCCTTTCCTACTCTTACCGGTTCAAGGCCCATTTCTTCCAGTTTTTCCATAATAAATTTTGTGGTTATGGGAAGTTCAAATCCAATTTCAGGGTTCTGATGAAGATATCTTCTATTGCGGACCATTTCATTTTTAAATGCTTCGCTTATTTTGAATTTATTATTCATATTTACACCTCTTTGCTTTATCCTTCTAGGGTATTGTTTTTTTATCCAGTTGTTCATCTGGAATCAATTATTTCAATTCCATAAAATGTCACCAGTACTCTGATACTTGCAAGTAATAATACTACTATACCCTTCTACCGTATTGTTTCATTCTATATTGATTTTATAAAGCAATTGATAATGAAACCACTATAGACGTAGTTTTAAATCTACACGTAAATGACCCAACGAAAACTTATAAATAATTAGATTATTAGGATAAAACTTGAAAGTGTTTTTCCCTTAAATATCCGACACTCTTTGATAAAAAACCCGGTCGCATATCGAAGAGACGGGGTAATCTTAGAATTGTCTAATACCATTGTCACAAGCCAGCCTTCTTAACTCAATGACTTGTTCTTGCCTACCTAGTACAATTATTGTATCCCCAATTAAGAGAGTCTCATCTGAGCTCGGATTACATTCAAGTTTCTCGGAATCGATTTTTTCAATTGCAGACAATAAGGCCCTTTCTCCAGGAATCTTTATCTCTCTTAAACTCATTTTAGCAATGGGAGAGTTATAGCAGATAACCACATCTTCAAGATCTAAAACCACATCTGCTGCATGTGTTATTATATGACGGTTTGTCAAATTAAGTGCAACACTTCTTTTTGGAAGAGCTCGATGGGTGTTTTCCAACCAAGACATTTCCTAGGACGCTGATTGATTTTGGTCAAGGCATCCACAAGCTCATACTCATCAATTTTCGCTAGATAATTTTTTTTTGGGAAAGAACTCTCTTAGTAATCCATTGCAGTTTTCCTTTGTTCCTCTTTGCCAAGCACAGTAAGGATCGGCAAAATAAACAGGAACTCCTCTTTTCTCTATTTGTTTGTAACATGCCAACTCTTTACCCCGATCTGTTGTAATGCTTCTTACACAGTCTTTACCCAGGGTTTCTATGAGCCAGTTTATGGCTTTTTCCATAGATTTGCGCTTCGACTTGCTATCTTTACTGCTAGGTAGAGACGACTTCTAGGACCAGGAAAGGTGGTAAACAGCCTTTACTCTCGCCCTGGGAGGAAACCATAGTATCTGCATCCCAGTGTCCAATTTCCATTCGTTTCTTAGCGCTTTTAGGTCCTTTGTGGATCGAAGTTCCTAGAAGAGATTTCCCTCTATTTTCCAGGGGTTTGGGTCATTTTCCTTTTTGACGAAGCACACTCACTCCACAAGTCAAGATACCGGCATAGATCCACCGATAGATCGTTTTAAAAGACAATTTTCCTTCTAATAAACCTTCAGCGATTTGTTCAGGGGACCAGGTATCTACAAGCTTCTCTTAAATTGTTTCGAGTAAACTCGTTGTGGCAAGTGACTTTCTACCCATCCTCTGACGCCTCGACGGATGGTGGATTTGCGCTTTTCCGGATTGATAGCTCTCTTTATCTAAGCGTTTAAGTTCGCGGTTTATGGTTGATTTGTCTCGATGTAAGTGTTTGGATATCTCAGTAATACTATAATTCTCTTTGGAAAGGGCCTCTATAGGACCCTTTCCAAATGGTGTAAGATGATGATAGCTCATTAGGTTAACCTCCCTAGATTTTTGTGTGGTTACAACTATCTTATAGGAAGTTGACCTGATGGGCTATTTACTTGTTGCACTTAATATTACAATTCATCATATAATAAAAACGGTTTTAATTTAGTCATTGACTGGACTAGATTAAAACCGCTAAAGTTTATTATTAGTATTATTTCTATCTAATTATTTGCTAAAGCTAACGATTGATCATGCCATAGACATTGCCTACCGGTAGCGTAAACATCATCCCAACACCGGGTTTGTGAATATCTCCTACTATTGCCATAACAGATTCCACTGCCTTTTCTAATAATTCATCGTCTTCTACCACAGTAAATATCGTTTTATTGTAGGGCCTGGATTCATCCAACATGTGTCTGAGCATTCCAAAAAAAGGTTCGCTCCCTCTTCCATGGGAGTTTAGAGCACTTCCCATACCTTGGCTATCCAGAATTGTTGCCCCTCTAATCCCTATTTCTACAAAGGAATCCAATATTTCATCTAAGTATTCAACTTTATTTAGAACTATAAATAAAACATTCATTTTCATTTCCTTTCCAGTATTTTATTTGCTCGGCCTTTTAATCATTCCGTCTACTTCTCCGGCCCTTGTGATCCCTATTTTTGCCAATATCGGCCCCATTATTTCAAAGACCAATACACTAAATAAAATCACCGTCACAATGGAGTCGCTAAACTGAGGCAATTGGTTTCTAACCACCATAGATAGTCCTATGGAAATTCCCCCTTGGGTTAATAAACTCATTCCTAGGTATTTAACCACTGTTTCCTCTGAACCCACATACTTAGCTCCAGCCTTAGCACCAAGTACTTTTCCTGCTGTTCGAGCAATTATATAGGCAAAACCCAATAAACCTACTGAGGATAACACCCTTAGATCCAAACTGGCGCCGGCTACCGTAAAAAACAAAAGATATATCGGCGGTGTGAATTCATTAATAGAGCCAAAAACCCTCTTTGAATTTTGTTTTAAATTGACTAAAGTTCCACCCATCATCATACAAGTAAGAAGAGGTGAAACATTTAAATAGTTGGCAATACCTACGCCTAAAAGTATAAACCCTATGGACATGGATAATAACTCTTCTTTGCCCTTAATTCTTTTGAGAATATAGGCCATAAGAAAGCCTATGAGAAAGCCTATAATTAGCGCTCCTATTATTTCTACTAAGGGAGTTCCAATAATTTGTATTAAAGAGTATTTTCCTACTCCCGATGTCATTTTTGCAATGGACATTGAAATACCAAAGACCATTATGCCCAGGGCGTCGTCAAAGGCTACTACGGGCAGTATTGTCCTCACTAGGGGTCCATTGGCTCGAAGTTCTCTAATTACCATTACTATACCCGCTGGAGCCGTTGCCGCTGACATACTGGCAATTACAAGGCTAAATTCAAAACCCTGTTTTAAAATTATAAACATGACGACAAAAACCACCAGTACTACACCGGCTACTTCAGCAACAGTTATGATTAGTGCGTCTTTTCCTATCTTCTTTAAATCCGATAATAAAAATTCATTGCCAATTATAAAAGCTATGGCAGCTAAAGCCATTTCATTTATTATCTCTAAAGAAATTATATCTTCAACTCCGATTACATTTATAAAAGATGGCCCAATAATCAGGCCCGCCACTATATAGCCAGAAACACTGGGCAGTTTGAAATAACCTGCTATTCTACTACCAATAATGCCTATTAATATTGCAATGCCTAACTTAAAAAGTATATCCAATTCATCTATTCTCCTTGTTTATTATATAAACTAAAATGTTCTATATTGTTAATCACTTAACCATAGTAGCACATAAAAAAGACGAGCATAAGGCAAAACACATCTATCCAGGTTTCTGCCTTGATTCAATGTACTTTTAACCTGATAACTCGAAAAGAATTTCTATTGATCCTATTTTTTTCTTTTATTAGTTTATTATTTCAGATTCACCGGCTTACTACAGATATTTTTAAAATAAACCGAGTTTCAAGAAGGCCATCAAGGCTTAGCTTAAGGGATAAGATATCTTCAATCAAATTTACAACCTTTATGGTTATGGAAATAGGTTCGATAGAAATGCTACTTTAATGTTTCGCAGAGGTCTGCGCTTTTACATTCTCTAGTCTTCTATGAGAAAATTATATAGGGTCTTATCTTTAGTTCTATTGCAAAAAGACTCATGGGTGAGGATAATATATAATATTTCGCCCATTTTGACTTTTTCTTCGACATTAAAATTATGGACATCCGTATCAAACTTATCCGTTGATTCTTGTAAATGAACTTTATTTCTTAGTCTTCTAAGATCCTTAAGTATCGGAAAATGATTTTGATCAATGGTTAAAAGTTTCTTGCTTTCAATTTGTCTCACCATTGAATTTAGATCCATTCTAAGTTCAAATTCTTCAACTTCTTCAAATATTTCGGTACGTACCCTGGTTCTAATTCCTTCTATTTTACGTGGATTGGATTGGAACACCATTTTGCTTTCCCAAATGGTAGATTTCCATTCGCCTTTAGACTTGAGTAAATTCGTAAACAAGCCTTCTACGATTCCAATTCCCGTTATAACATAGGTTTTACATAGCATGCCGGTAATTACGCTGGATAATTTGAGCTCCTTTAATTGCTTTTCGATATATTCAAGGTATTGCAAATTATAAGCAATATTACTTTTTAATTGTTCACTGTTTTCTAAGGACGTATCAATTTTAATATAAGATCGATAGCGATCTATGGGTGTCGGATACCATCTATTCCTATTTAGTTCTTCGGTTAATGTTTTCAATTTATATACCACCTTTATAAATTCATAGGGAGATCGACAAAATAATTCTCAATAATAAGGCCGAATTCCTTTGCTCACAGGCTGGATCTTTGCATAGGTGCTGTCATCTATTCCTATTTTTATATTACTTCTGTTTCAAATTTTCCTTGACCCTGAACTGGACTATGCCTGAGATTGGCCCATAGGGTAGGGGTTATTTGATGGGAAATTGCACGGAACCCTTGGCACTCTTGTATATAGATAATTCATCGCTAAAAGCAAGGATTCCACTGGGAGCCGGATAAAATCCTATATGGTTTTTAAGGCAGCAAGATGCACTAAATTGCCCTTTAAGAAAAAGCTAGGAGTTTGATAACTCATTCTTTCCTCGGCCAAGGGTGCCGCCTCTTTTATCACTTGTCTTAGAGTATTGAGAATTCCTAGTATCTCAGGGTCGAGCTGAGAAATATATTCATCAATGGAGGACTTGATGGGATGCCTATTGTACTCCATAAATTTCGACCTCCTATAGATTCCTATAAAATGCCATACTTTTATCCAGGATCAATCCAATAACACTCCGGATTTTGATACATCGGTTATCGTACAGCGAGTTCTGTCAAAGCAACAAGGATGCTTGTCGCCCTTTTGCAGTTTGGAGCACGCAATGCCAATTCGTTTATTTCGGGTTTGTGGATTGGCTGTGGCTCTTATCCAACGTAACCAGTCCCAGCGGGCCTTTGGAGTAATGGAGTCCCATTTGTCCATCAGATTTGCATGATTGATCCCATCTAAAATATCCCTAGGGATTTCCGGTTCAGGCCAATCTTTGATAGGCTCTATAGCTACCTCTAGTTTGTCATCAAGATTCAGTCTCAGCTCTTCTCTTAATTTATTACTTACTTCAAACCAGTGACTTCCTCTTCCATCGGGTTCCAAAGGGGCAACAAATGAATCGCCTTTTATGCTTGCCTGAACCATCACCATGCCCCGGGATGGTAGTTTTTCACTTGAATCCATAGGTACCACTATTATCCTCCGGGAGCCAATTTGAATTAGTTTCGCCTCAAAAATAATTTTCATTTCTAATATCTCCAATTGAAATAGTAGCAGTATCCTATTCACTGACTACCTCATATAAACATACAAACTATTTACCCTTATTAAATCCAGTTAATAGTTTCTAAGGTTTAAAATAAATCTTATAACTACAGAAATGCAACTTATATCGGTAACTAAATCTATGTAGTTTCATTTGGATTTGTTTGTGGCCAAGATAATTCCGAAAAGAACACCAAAGGCTATGCCAAGACCTATATTTTTAAATAAAATTCCAAAGACTACACCTAAACCTATACCAAGTGCAGTAGATTTCGTTTCTTCCTCTTCCTCTACATCCTCTTCATCTTCTTCTACTTCTATTTCCTCTTCAATTAAATCTAAGTCTTTTGGCTTATCAATCACATAAAACTCCTTCATATAATCAGTAAGTTACGGAATGAACTTTTGGCTAGAGTTTAACCTAATTTATCTCCCTTTTTTACTTGTCGCTGGGGTTGAATCAAAATAACGCCATCTTGTCCATATATTCCTAAGACCAATACTTCTGACATAAAATCAGCAATTTGTCTGGGCGGAAAATTGATTACTGCTAAAACTTGCTTATCTATCAACTCTTCTGAAGTATACAAGTCAGTAATCTGTGCACTTGATTTTTTTATGCCGATTTCACTGCCAAAATCAACCCATAGTTTATATGCTGGCTTTTTAGCTTTCTCGAACTCTTGAGCTTTGATTATCTCACCTACTCTAATATCAACTTTCGAAAAGTCATCAAAAGTAATTTGTGGTTTTCTATCATCCTTCACGGCACTTTCTCCTTGAAATAAAATTTTTACATTTAATCTAAGTCAATAATTGTAATGATAGTAGTTAAGCTGTACTCCAAATCACCCCAAGAGTAAATTTGTTTTAAAAGGCTATATAGCCTCTGTAACTACATTCTAAAATTTAGGATAATATATTATCCTAAATACATAAACTAGTTGCTATTAACACTGTAGCAGTAACTACTACCATTTTTTTTGCTCTGCCTCTTCCGCCTTTTCTTAAAGTTTCAGTCCGCTAAAATAATTATGATCAGTTTTAAGAGCTATTGACGTTACCCAACTTATCGTTCTTAAATTTAAGCATTCTTATGCAATGAGCCTAGAAGCCCCTATAGGACGGTTACAACCAAATACCAGGGCCATAATTGCTAAGAATAAAAGGATTAAAATTTCTATCATGCTTACTAGATAGAGAATTTTTCTAGTGGATCTGTATAGCTCTTTCTATTCACCATTAGTAATATGGTCGATGGGATAACTACAAATATACTTCCAAATAAAAAGTAGTAAGACAGTAGATTTGCTTAAATAAGTTCTCTTCCTGTACTCACTTCTCCTCCTAAGTCGAATAGCAATTGGACTTTACTTATTGAATATTATAGTAGCACCAAGAGGCTCTAAGTCCCATTATCTCGCACCTTAGTTCCCAAAGTTTCATACTAAGTACTATTATACCATGTTAATTCAACTACTTTTCAACCAAAGGTCCGTTATTTCAATCCTACTGAAACTTTGAACATTTTTAGATATCCCCTTTGATATAGTGCGGCTTCTAAAGAAAAAACCCCCTAGAGTCGGGGATTTAATGTGTAACCTTGTTCAAGTATAATATCTAGAATTTCATTTCTTTTGGCACTAGGATTAGCATATTGGGTGGCAATCTGATTGGTAAAGGAATCCACTCTGTTATTGGCGTCTCTTAGATCATAATAGGTCTGCATTTCTTCGTCGTAGTCCTTGAAAATCTCTAAATAATCTTTTTCTATTTTGTAGACGTCTTCAAAACATCTTAGGGACATATCCATTTTAGGTTTAAGCTGAGGTGACTGATCTTTCTCTCCAAAGGAAAGACCAATAATGGGAAAGGTTAATTCAGGTAGTTCAAGGATTTCTATCACGCGCCGATCATCATTATGAAGGCTGCCCAGATAGACTCCACCTAATTCTAAGCTCTCTAAAGCGTTAAGAACATTTTGCGCCATAAAAGCTCCATCGGAAAAGCCTTGAAAAAAGCGATCCATATCCCTACCGGCATCGGTGTTTACACCCTTTTGTTCGGCAATCCGCTGATTTCTATAGGTATCTACAATGAAAATCCATAGTTCAGCTGAGCTAGCAACATAGGGTTGACCAGAGACCTTGGCCAGTTCATTTCTTTTTTTCTGGTCTTTAACGCGAATGATTGAAGCACTCTGAAGTCCAGTACTGGTTGCCGTTCTTCGCGCCACTTCTAAGAGCTCCTTTATGATATCCTCACTGAGGGATCCTTCTTTAAAAGCCCGTATGGTCCTATGCAGTTTTTGTGTAGCGATGGTTTGATTCATCTTAGCCTCCTAAACTTTTACTTGTTTACCCTGTCATATAGAAGTATGACATTTAATGTAAAATTTCTCAACTAGTATCATTGAATTTAGAACAATAAAAAGAGCCTAAAAAAGGCTCTTCAACTTTGTTATTCTTTGTAACAAATAGTCTCGATTTCAACAATGGCGTTCACAGGAAGAGCTTTAACGGCAAAGGCACTTCTTGTCGGTCGATGATCGCCATAAAACTCAGCATAGACTTTATTCATAGCTTGAAAATTTGCCATATCTGTAAGAAAAACCGTGGATTTTACTACATCGGTCTTTTCATATCCGGCCTCAACTAAAATAGCTTCAATATTCTTAAAAACTTGGCGGGTTTGTTCTTCAATATCCCCTTCAACCAACTTACCTGTTTCAGGGACAATGGGTGTTTGTCCAGAGATATAAAGAAAATTCCCTGCTTTAAGAGCCTGTACATAGGGTCCAATGGCTGCCGGTGCTTTGTCAGTGTTAAATGCTTTCATATTTCCTCCTTCTATTCCATAAAGGCTTTATATGCCTCATAGGCTGCATAAAGATCAGCTTTGCTGATCAGTTCAATGGGGGCGTGCATACTTAGAACGGGAAGGCCAAAATCTACGACCTCGGCTCCATATTTAGCCAGGATAAAGGCTATGGTTCCCCCGCCACCCTGGTCTACTTTCCCCAGTTCGCCTGTTTGCCAAAGAACGTTCTTTTTATCGAAGAGTTCTCTTAATTCCTGTAGAAACTCAGCATTGGCATCGTTGCTTCCACCCTTACCTCGAACTCCAGTATATTTGTTTAAACTGCCCCCACAACCAAGATGGGCGGTATTTAGCTTTTCGGTTACCTCAGGAAAGTTCGGATCAAAACAGGCCGAGACATCGGCGGATAAAACTTTACTTGCTGCTAGAGCTCGTCTTCTTCCAAGGGAAGAATCCTTCCCCTGATAGGCCAGTATCTCACTAATTAGATTTTCAAAAAACAGAGCCTCCATGGAGCTGTTACCCACAGAACCAATCTCTTCTTTATCTGCAAAAAGACACACTGCTGTCTTCTGGGGAGCCTCTATTTCTAGGATTGCCCTCAGCGAAGCATAGGCACAGGCCCGATCATCATGGCCATGACCCGCCACCATCGAGCGGTCAAAGCCAACGTCTCTTGCTTTACCCGCCGGCACAACTTCAATCTCGCTAACTAGAAAATCTTCTTCAATGAGACCATATTTATCATTTAAGGCCTTAAGAACCCCTGCCTTAATGGCTTCTTTTTCCTCGCCCTTTAGGGGCATATGGCCTACGACAACATTAAGTTGCTCTCCAGTAATGGCTTCGGACAGTTTCTTTTGCATCTGATCCGCCGATAGATGAATGAGAAGATCATTGATATAAAATACTGGATCTTCCTCTTCTTCCCCGATGGATAGTTCGACAGCTTTACCCTCTTTTGTATAGGCCAGTCCATGAAGGGCCAGAGGTATACAGGTCCATTGATATTTTTTGACACCACCGTAATAATGGGTCTTGAAAAAAGCCAGCTTTCCCTCTTCATAAAGAGGGACCTGCTTTAAATCAAGACGAGGAACGTCAATATGACTTCCAACGACCCTCATGCCCTCCTCAAGGTCGGCACCAAGAACCATAAGTACCAGAGATTTGTTTTTATTCTCCAGATAGAGCTTGGCTCCAGGAAGTAAGTTTCCCTCTTTTTTCAGTTCTTCAAAACTTCTAAAGCCCTTTTCCTTGGCCCTGCACAAAAGTTCTCTATGGGCTAAACGCTCGGTCTTTGCGATGGAAAGGAATTTTTTATAACCTTCGGCAAAGGAAAATATATCTTCGTGATTTTTTTTGCTCCAAACTTCGGAGCGTTCATAGCTTAGACTCATATTATTCTAAGACCTCTACTTTACTACGACACTAATAAGCTTATCGGGAACAACGATTATTTTTACAAGGGTTTTTCCTTCGGTGTAAGATTTATAATCCGAACTTTCTTTCAGCTCATTTTCTACTAGAGATTTATCCATTCCCCGGGGGAATACCATTCGAAAACGCACTTTCCCGTTGATTTGCACGGGAAGCTCAACCTGATCTTCCAAGGTTTTTTCCCGGTCAAAACTGGGCCACTTGGTTTGGGAAATTTGCTCCCTATTGCCGAGGTTTTCAAAAATTTCCTCACTCATATGGGGAGCTACTGGATTAAGAAGCAGCAGCAGAACCTCTAGTTCGCCCCTAGTTATGCTTCCCTTTTGATAGTAGGCATTGGTAAGGCTCATTAGCTGGGCAATGGCGGTATTACCCTTTAGGTGCTCGTAATCTTTTCCGACCTTCTCGATACTTTGGTGGATAATCAGCTCGAGATCCTTACTGTAGTTTTTGCTTTCGCTTGCCATCATGCTTTGAAGATTCCATACTCTTTCAAGAAAGCGCTTGGCCCCGGCAACACCATTCATAGACCAACTTACGGTTTTCTCAAAATCCCCAATAAACATTTCATAGATTCTTAGTGTATCAGCTCCATAATTTCTTACTACCTCATCGGGATTAATCACATTGCCCCGGGACTTACTCATCTTTTCGCCGTTTTCTCCAAGAATAAAGCCATGACTTGTCCTCTTAGCATAGGGCTCAGGAGTTGGCACAACACCTATGTCATAAAGAAATTTATACCAAAATCGGCTGTAAAGAAGGTGAAGGGTGGTGTGCTCCATTCCACCATTATACCAGTCTACGGGCATCCAGTAATTTATGGCTTCATCACTGGCTAGCGCTTTATCATTATGAGGATCAAGATAGCGAAGGAAATACCAACTACTGCCGGCCCACTGGGGCATAGTATCGGTTTCGCGTTTTGCACTTCCTCCACAAGAAGGGCAAGTGGTATTGACCCAGTCTGTAATGGCCGCTAGGGGTGAACTGCCATCTTCAGTGGTTTCATAGCTCTCAACATCGGGAAGAATCAGTGGAAGTTCTTCTTCAGGCAGGGGAACTACACCGCATTTTTCGCAGTGGACTACTGGGATTGGTTCGCCCCAGTAGCGCTGGCGGGAAAAGATCCAGTCTCTTAATTTGTATTGGATTTTCTCTTCGCCAAGGCCCCGCTCTACAATGATTTGGACCATTTTCTTTATAGCTTCATCGACACTAAGGCCATCAATAAGGGGTGAGTTTATAACTTTTCCATCACCGGTATAGGCTTTCTCGTCCACGGGATCACCGCTAACGGTTTGAAGTATTCTCTCTCCAAAGGCTTTGGCAAATTCAAAGTCTCTCTGATCATGGGCCGGTACTGCCATTATAGCTCCACTGCCATACTCCATCATTACATAGTCGGAAATATAAATAGGAATCTCTTCTTCACTGATGGGATTAAAGGCCATAATCCCTTCGAGCCGCACTCCGGTTTTGTCCTTCACCAGCTGGGTTCGCTCAAAATCACTTTTGTGTTTTGCGTGATGACGATACTCGGAGATGGCCTCGTAATTTTCCAGGCGATCTCGGGAGCGATCAATAAGGGGATGCTCGGGAGCAATAACCATATAGGTAGCACCATAAATCGTATCGGGACGGGTAGTGAAGACCTCAAGTTTTTCATCGGTATCTTGGATAGGAAAATAGATGTTGGCCCCTTGGCTTCGGCCAATCCAGTTGACCTGTTGAATTTTGACTCGCTCAATAAAATCGAGTTCATCAAGATCATCAATAAGTCTCTGGGCATATTTCGTAATCCCCAGCATCCACTGTTCCTTTTCTCTGCGCACAACGGGAGCCCCGCAGCGCTCACATTCACCGCCTACCACTTCTTCATTGGCCAAACCAACTTTGCAAGATGGACAAAAGTTAATGTCCATTTTCTTTTTATAGGCCAATCCCTTTTTAAAAAGCTGAAGGAAAATCCACTGTGTCCATTTATAATACTCTGGATCGCTGGTGGTTACCGCCCTTGACCAATCAAAACTAAAGCCTATGCTCTTAAGCTGGCGAGTAAAGTGTCGGATGTTCTCCTCGGTAACTACTTTAGGGTGGGTCTTTGTCTTAATAGCGTAGTTTTCCGTTGGTAGACCAAAGCTGTCAAAACCAATAGGGAAGAGAACATTTTTTCCTTCTCTTCTTCTTTTTCTTGCTACAATATCCAGGGCTGTATAGCTCCTGGGGTGGCCAACATGAAGGCCTTGGGCTGAAGGATAGGGAAATTCAATTAGAATATAGTCCTTGTCAACGCCGGGACGCTCCTTAACTTCAAAGGTCCCCTCTTTATCCCAAATCCCCTGCCACTTCTTTTCGATTTCAGTAAAGTTGTAATGTCTCATGGTGCTCCTTTCAAAAAAAAAGACTCGTTCTGAGGGCGCTTATGCGCGGTACCACCCCAGTTGACCAAGTCCACTCAATGTCCTTTAAGGAAGACAAGCTCCATCCCTTGGTGAGTTCAAAAAGCCTCCCCCGCAACCTTGCACCACCCGGTTGCTCTCTAAAGGGTTCTTCTTTTCTACTGCTCCAGCTCTATTTACTAGTGCAAGTATACAAAATTTCCATGGAATATGCAAGAAAATTATTTATAGAGAGTTTTTTTTCTATGATTGTCGCGATAGCACTATGAAATAAAAAAAGGCGGGCCTGGGCTCACCTTAAATTTGTTTTTATTTTGTTCCAAAGAGCCGATCTCCAGCATCCCCTAGCCCGGGAACAATATAGCAGTCTTCATTAAGGATTGGGTCCACCGCCGCACAAAAAATGGCTACATCGGGATGAGCATCATGAAGAACCCGTACTCCTTCTTCCGAAGCAATAATGCAAACCCATTTGATTTTTTTTGCCCCTCTGGCCTTTAAAAAGTTTATTGCAGCAACACCGCTTCCACCGGTCGCCAACATAGGATCAAGAAGTATAACTTCGCTCTCAGCAATGTCATCGGGGAGCTTACAGTAATACTCAACGGGCTCCATGGTTTCGTGATCACGATAAAGACCGATATGGCCAACTCTAGCCTGAGGAATGATGCTTTGCATGCCACTGACCATTCCAAGTCCGGCACGTAGAATGGGAACTAGGGCAATTTTTTGTTCCGCCAGCTTTTTTTGCCTTGTTGGTCCTATGGGGGTCACAATATCCACTTCTTTTAAAGGTAGATCTCTGGTTACTTCATAGGCCATAAGCATGGAAAGTTCTTCCACAAGTTCGCGGAATTCCTTTTGTACCGTGTCTTTGTCTCTGAGCAATGTGACTTTGTGCTGCATCAGAGGATGATCAAAAATAAATACATTGGACATCCTATACTCCTTTTCTTTCACAGATCTGTCTTAGCAGATGACTTTCAATTTTTCAAATAAAAGTTTAAAGTGAACTTTTTCCACATCAAAGAGTTCTCCGTCCAAGTTAAGAGTTAAATCTTCTCCTAGGATCTCAACCTCTTTTGCTTTATATACCTTGACATATTTTTTAATTTTTGTATGAAGACCGAAAATTATAGAAGGAGCCACAATAAAGAGCATAAGATTAGACATATCTATGATATTTACAATATTAAAATACCCATCGTCCATCTGAGCCCAGGGCATAATTTTAATGCCGCCACCATAGGTTTTTCCCGTTCCAAAGCACAAAAGTATATTGCTACTCTTAAACTCACGGCCATCTAGGCGCACGGTTATCTTTTGCTTACGGTAGAAAAACATGGAGTAGATAAGTGCCACAACATAACCCATGGTTTTGGGGACATATTTTTTTATCTTCTTTTGCGTTTTTCCAGTAAAAGCATCAAGGCCCACACTGGCAATATTAAGAACATAACGCCCTTCATGATCCTGGCCCACATTGACCTTCTTGAATTTTCCGTTAATTAATTTTTGTATTGCTTCTTCGGGATTGGCCTTTTCTTCAAAGTTGCGGTAGAAATCATTGCCATTTCCAACAGGAAGGATTCCAAGAACCCCTTCTCCTCTTTGCAGTAGGCCCCTACCGACTTCGTTAACGGTACCATCACCACCCACAGCAACAACAACTCCATAGGAGGCAGCAGCATCATAGGCTAGTTTTATCGCATGTTGGGGCTCTTGTGTCTCAACAAGATCATAGCTTAAACCCCGTTTATCCAGTTCCTGCATCAGAGTGTCAATCCAACGGCGGTTTTTCGCACTACCAGCAATTGGATTTTTAATAAGAAGGTAATCTTTTTTTTCATCCATGGCATTCCCTTTATTTATTTATTTATAAAAACAAGGAAATCTGCTCCTTTATAATTATCCCTAAGAATCTCAAAGGAGTCCTTTCCTCTTTGAAGCCAAGCTCCATCCTCTAGGACCAGTTTATCACTCCAGGGGCCGAATTCTTTCTCCAAGTCCTCATAGACTTCAATAAACGTCCCATGATAGGATCGAATTTCCGGCACTTTTTTTTCATTTCTTACAATAGGTAGTTGCAAGATCATCACAAGCAAAACAAGCCCGGCAAGACGTAGAACTTTCACTGCTTCATTGCTTCCCAGAGTCTTTCAAGATTATAAAATTCTCTTGTCTCGGCGTCAAAACAGTGAATTACGATATCCATAAAGTCTAGAATAATCCAACCACTCTCCGATGTTCCTTGGCGAATAAAAATGGGAACACCTTGTTTTTCCACGAATTTTTCAATATCTTTTGCCAGGGCACCAAGATGCCTTTTGTTTAAAGCGCTACAGATCATATAATAATCAGCTAAGGAACCACCGCGAGCATCATAGCAGGCGATATCACTGGCTTGCTTTTCGATCATAAAGGCTTCTATTTGTTTTATCAGTTCTTCCACATGTCCTCCTTTTTATTTCTTTTTCCATAAGAATACTTTTCTTATGGGCGTTTTTTCCTTGTTTTACAAGATAAACCTTTGTCCCTCTTAAAAAGGCTAGTAGTGCCTGATCAAGATTCACAAAGGCAAGTTTTCTTATTTCTTCCACACCGGGGAAGTGTCTTCCCTCTTCAATGCCATCGGCTAGGAAAAGGAGCTTTTCTTCAAGACTCATATTGGGACCACCCAAGGTGTGAAGATTAATGGCTCTTATCGTAATTCTATCACAGCCAGCAATCCCAGCATAGCGGCCACTGATTCTAGCATGACCAAGTCCATCACCACCAAAAGCATAGCCTAGATCGTGAAGCAGTGCAGCTCGAATAAGAAAGTCTTCATCGGCTCCCCAATAGCGGGCCAGTCTTTTAACCATTTGAGCGGTTCCAAGACTGTGATTATAACGTTGATGGCTTAGGTATTTGGATGCAATTTTTTTCGCCCTTTTGATAGAGCATTTCTTCATAGATATATGCCTCCACAGCCTCGGGCAGGTGATAACGAATGGACTTATCTACTTTTCTTCTACTGCGAATTAAAGTAGATGAAATTTCTACATAGGGCGAATTCAAAAGATAAATCTTCGCACCATAGTTTTCTTTCAGACGATCTATTATAAGCATTATTTCTTCTCTGGATTTTCCCGGTCTTGGAGCAACAGCAAAGGAGAATTCCTTTAAAAGGTCCTCGCCTCTGTACCATCTTTCAAGACTCATTAGACTATCGGCACCAATAAGAAAATACAGTTCAGCATTGGGGTACTTCTTCGTAAAAAGTTGCAGGGAATCATAGGTATAACTGGGTCCGCTGCGCATGCTTTCCAGACTTGAAACCTCAAAATCTTCACAATCATCAAAAGAAAGCTCCAGCATCTTAATTCGGTGCTCAAAACTCGAAAGTTTATTCTCGAGTTTATGAGGTGGATAAAAAGCCGGAAGAAAAATTACCCGGTCCAGCCCCAACTGCTCTAGGCCATACTGGGCCATAAGTAGGTGGCCATTGTGTACAGGATCAAAACTACCACCTAATATTCCTAGTTTCATCTTACTTTCCTGGCAGGATTCAAACGCTCTTCTCGGGGAAGAGTGCTACTTTCTCGATACAATACAACTTTTCTTCCGATTTGACTTATAAACTCTGCTCGAGTTTTATCTAAGAGTTGCTCTAGCAAAAGCTTTTTATCTCCCGCACCGGGAAGTAGATCGAGTTTAACCAGCTCTTGCATCTCCAAACCATATTCAAGTTCCTTAAGAAAACTCTCGGAGAGACCTTCCTTGCCAAGCTGAAGTAGGGGTTTTTTCTCGTGGGCCAGTTTTTTTAAATAGGCCCGTTCTTTTCCAATCATATTTACTCCTTATATTCGAAAGCATAGCCCATAATACGGACAACATCGCCTTCTTTTATACCCATTTCTCTTAGTTTATCATAAATGCCCATATTTTTTAGGTTGACTTCAAATCTTTTTTCCGATTGATAACTTTGAAAATCTGTAGCGTGCATAAGCCCTTCAATGGGTTTTCCTTCAACGCAATATTCGCCATCAACAATGCTGTAATAAATTTCTCGATCCACTTTTTCTTTTTCATAGGCTTGGGCGTCACTATAAAGGTCAATGGGCTCAATACTTTCTAGAAGAGTAGTGACATATTTCATAGCATCGGTAATGCCCTCGCCAGTTATAGTACTGGTCCGAAAACTCTTAATTCCCTTATCCTTTAAATAGTTCTCTAGTTCAACCATTGTACTTTCATCTTCTAAAATATCGGTTTTATTTAGGAGAACTACCTCTTCTCTATGGGTAAGTTCTTCACTAAAATCTTCCAGCTCCTGGCGAATGGTAAGATAATCCTCTAAAGGACTTCTATTTTCTTCGTATTGAGTACCAAGGTCTACAAGATGTATTAGAAGCCTTGTTCTCTCGATGTGTCGAAGAAAATCATGGCCCAGACCTACTCCGGCGCTGGCCCCTTCGATGATCCCTGGTATATCAGCCATAATAAAGCTTTTTCCCGTAATCACCTCCACTACACCTAGATTTGGTGTCAGGGTTGTGAAGGGATAATTGTCAATCTTTGGCTGGGCCTTGGTTATTTTTGCCAGTAGCGAACTTTTCCCTACATTGGGAAAACCTAAGAGGCCTACATCGGCAATGCTCTTAAGTTCCAAAACCAGGGCAAATTCTTCTCCTTCAAGCCCCTTTTGAGCATAGTCCGGCGCCTGATTGATGCTGGATTTAAAGTGGACATTTCCCTTACCACCTCTACCACCACGGGCAAGCATAACTTCACTTTCCGGTTCGCTTAGATCAGCTAAGAGGTTACCAGAAGTTTTTTCAAATATCACAGTGCCCTGGGGAAAGCTCAAATAAATATCTTTGCCCCCTTTACCATGACACTTCTTCTTCTGGCCATTTTCTCCGTCTTCTGCAAGAAACTTTCTTTTATATCGAAAGTCCATTAGAGTGTGCATGCCGGTGTCCACTCTGGCAATAATATGGCCACCCCTGCCGCCGTCTCCGCCGTCGGGGCCGCCCTTTGGTTCAAATTTTTCTCTACGAAAAGAAGCGCTACCAGCTCCGCCCTTTCCCGCTCTAATATAAATTTCTGCTTTATCTATATACATTGTTTTTCCTAACACTCTTCCTAAAAAAAGAAACTCACCCCGAGGATGAGTTTATTCAGCATATACACTGACTTTTTTTCTGTCCTTGCCCAGACGTTCGAAACGAACAATGCCCTCGGCAAGAGCAAAAAGTGTATCATCACCGCCACGGCCAACATTGGTTCCCGGGTGAATCTTAGTGCCCCTCTGACGAACGATGATGGAGCCTGCATTAACATGACATCCATCTCCTCGCTTTACGCCTAAGCGTTGTGCGTTGGAGTCGCGACCGTTCCTTGAAGAACCAACACCTTTTTTACTTGCAAAAAATTGCAAATCCATTCTTAACATGACAATATCCTCCTATCTATCATTTCCATCGAAATAAACTCGCTGTATTCTTGAACAATTCCAGTAATACCAATCTTTGCGACTTGTAGGATGGCTTGTATCTCTTTGTCTTTAAAACCTTCCTTTATTTCGCATCGAAGAAAACCCTTTGTCCCCACCCGAAGATCAAGCATCGCGTGATAATGATCCAAGGTATTAACCACACTAAAGAGCAATGCGCTAACAGCAGCGCAGACAATGTCTTCGCCGGCTTCACCGGCCTCAGCATGACCTTTGGAGCTAAAAGCTACAAGGATACCTTCTTCTTGTTCAAAAACGACCTCTATCATTAGGCTTCAATAGCGTTGATTTTTACAAGAGTATAAGGCTGTCTATGGCCTTTTTTCTTGCGTGTGTGTTTCTTCGCATTGTATTTAAAGATAAGGACCTTGTCGTGTTTTCCCTGTTCTAGAACTGTGGCATGGACCTTGGCTCCCTCAATAGTGGGTGATCCAAAAGCGGTTTCTTCGCCAATAAGAGCTAAAACGTGATCAAAAACCACATCTTGTCCTTCATCGACAGGCAATTTTTCAATTTTGATTTCATCGCCTTCTTGGACTTTGAATTGTTGTCCACCTGTTTCAATAATTGCGTACATCTTTTTCCTCCTCAAATCATTCTTTACGCCGCTTAGGTGTGTCGCTTTTTTACCTAGTACGCGCGTACCTAAAGAAGGATACCATAAATCCTAGGATTTTACAAGAAATATTCCTTCTTTTTTTGTTTTATTTCCTTCTCTTTAATGCTCCCAAGCGGCAGGCCGCCTATCTTTTATGGCTTCTTCTGAATAGCTTAGTAATCTTCGCAGCTCCCTAGAAACCTCGCTGCGCGCTCTATGGTCATATTGGCCATCTTCCTGTAAAACCATTACTTTTTTCCGGAGATTTTTATAATTTTCCAGTACTTTATTATTTAAGTAGATAAGTACAACGGTTTTTCCCTTTATTGCCTCATCGGGAACTAAGTCCGATGAAACCAGATTCTTTTCTACATAATAGCAAACACCGAGTTTCTGAAAATCTTTTCAGCAGCCGGTCTCAATCTATCCCACATTTCACTTTCCATTACAGGGCTAAAGGCAAGTTTTTTCACTTCCTGCATAATCATCTCACTAAGGCTTCCATCATACCAAGAAAAAAGAACCTTGATCAAAATCACTATATAACTCCATGCTGCCTCCAAATTATTTACCCTAATACTCCTCTCTTAAAGCTTTATTTCAAGAAGTACCTATGCAAATCACTGATTATTGTTGATCTTATTAGCGAAATTTTTCTCTTTAGAAAGGGCTTCTCAATAAAGAGTATCGCTTAGGGTTAGGTTATACTGACTATTATAGCAAAATCCGGGAAGTCAACTCTTTATCGGATAAAAAGTTGACTTCCCATGTCCTGGTGCTGAAAAAACAATAAAATCATTATTAAGACTAGAGAAAACAAGTTGTTTATCTTTAAGAGTATTAAATCCTAGTTGCTGATAGATTTTTAACTACTTTGTTATCTGAATTATTATGAAGATAAAGGCTTCTGCTTATTAGAGTTGAAATCGTATCGTGGTAGAAAAACAAAGAATTCGATGACAGCCTTATAAGGTACAATGGCTTTATATGGAATGTATTTATAAGAGCTAGTATATTTACACTCACTAACTCCTTGAATAAAATTTATTTTTTATTTTCTTTTTAGATTTTGATACTCTTACTATATAAAAATATTGGAGGCATAAGAATGGTCATATATGTAGATGCAGATGGTTGTCCCGTAGTGGGCCTATCGATTAAGCTTGCAAAAGAATTCAATATTCCTATAGTTGCTGTTAAAAACTATGCCGTAGAACTAAGGGATTCCTATGCACAGATAATCACTGTAGATATTTCCCTAGATAGTGCAGATTATTACATTGCCAATAAAATTCAAAAAGGCGATATCTTAATCTCTCAAGACCATGGTCTAGCCGCTATGTGCATTGCAAAAGGCGCACTTGCCATTAACCAAAATGGTTTTATTATTACACCGGACAATATCGATGGAATGTTAAACACTCGACACCTTAATCAAAAGCTTCGAAGAGAAAGTAAAATTTATACAAAGCACAAAAAAAGAAATCCTCTTGATAACAAGGATTTCGAAAAAAACCTAAGAAAATTGATTTTTGAGATAGAGGTCATTTAGCTATTTTCTATTTAGACTAAGCAGTAACATCACCCCTTCACGTAGGGAGTTGAGTTCGGGCTCATATGATAAATAAACCAAATGGTTGAAATTGATATTCATGGTATAAAAACAAAGCAGATATTGTTCTTTGATCCATACTAAAGCACTGGAAATCCTATCTAGTTAATACACATTTTTGATTTAAAATATTTTACTCATACACAGCACCACATAAATCCATTTCTAAATCTAAAACATTCCATTTGTAATTCATTGAATCCAGGTAATTTCTAATTTCTCTTATAAAGTCCATATTGTCTTCTTCCACCATTGCCATAATAGTTGGTCCTGCACCACTTAGGTATACTCCTAGGCTTCCCAACTCTTCGGATTTTTCGAGAATGCTCTGAAAACCTTGTATGAGGTCCCCCCTATAGGGCTGGTGAAGAGAGTCCTTTACCCCTAGCTTCAGAAGATCGAATCGGCCACTGCTAAAGGCCGAAAGAAGAAGAGACACTCGGCCTACATTATATACAGCATCTTTGTAAGGAACGTTGGAGGGTAAGACAGCCCTGGCCTTCTTGGTTGATAGAGTAAAATCCGGAACTAGGGCTATAAACTTAATCCCCTTTGCCACGGGGACTTGACTACTATAAACCTTCTTATCTTCCAAAATAGATACCACAAGCCCACCCAGCAGAGCCGGTGCAATATTATCGGGATGCCCCTCTATGCCTGTTGCAATGCCAAGAATATCTTCCTTTGAAAGAGGCATTCCTGCCAACTTGTTTGCCCCTAGGACTCCCCCTAGAATACAAGCTGCACTGCTTCCTAGGCCTCTGGAAGGCGGTATTGTAGTTTCCATGTGAATTCTAAGCCCACTGACTTTATAGCCTATCTTAACCAGAGTTTTTATTGCTGCGCGGTAGACCAAATTATATTTATTTTTATACCGCCCATCACAACCGGTGATTTCCAATCCCTGGGGAATTTCTTCAAAGGCAAATTTATTGTATAAATTTAGCGCCAGACCCAGACTATCGAATCCAGGTCCTATATTTGCACTGGTGGCAGGAACTTTTACTTTAATCATCACTCTCACCCACATTTAGAAAACTTTTTACTATAGCCGCCATATCTTTCTTATCACATTTATTATTATGAACAATTGTTTTATTTTTCAAGGATTTTATCGCCTCGGGGGCTTTCCCTCCGGTTCTATTTTCTAACTCTTCTATTACGCTAAACTCATCCATTAAATCAATATCAATGCCGATGGAAGAGGCCACTTTCGATGCAAATTTAAAGGGACTGGCTGTGGATACAATTACCGTTTTTAAATTGTCACCTGATTCTAGTTTATATTTATGATAAACACCAAATGCCACTGCACTGTGGGGATCCATTAAGTATCCCTGATTTTTAAATACACTAAGAATACTGGAACTGGTCTCGGCTTCCAAAGAAGACCCACCATAAAACTCCCCTAGGTCTAAACTTTCCATTTGATAAAAGCCATCTATATCTAGTTTTTTCATTGTACCGTTTATTAATTGATCATCACCATCACTTAGATGGAACAATAATCTTTCCAGATTGCTAGAAATAAGTATATCCATGGAAGGAGATGAAGTTAAAATCAATTCCCTTCTTTTGTCATAGTTTCCTGTATTTAAAAAATCCCTTAATACATTGTTTTCATTGCTGGCACAAATCAATCTATTGATTGGAAGCCCCATCTTCTTCGCATAATAGGCCGCCAGTATATTCCCAAAGTTACCCGTGGGCACCACCACATTGATCTTTTCACCTTGGCATATATCTCCCCGCTTTAAAAGGGTCAAGTAGGAATGAAAATAATACACCATCTGCGGTAGAAGCCTTCCAATATTTATAGAGTTGGCAGAGGATAAGACAAAGTTATGCCTATCTAGGACATCCGCGAAATTTCTGTCACTGAAAATTTCTTTCACACCATTTTGGGCATCATCAAAATTGCCCTTTATTCCCACTACAAAAGTATTGTCGCCTTCTTGGGTAATCATCTGTCTTTTTTGAATGTCGCTTACTCCTTCTTCCGGATAAAATACGATAATTTTTATTCCTTCAATATTTGCGAATCCTTCTAGGGCTGCTTTGCCCGTATCCCCGGAAGTGGCTGTTAAAATCACTACCTCCCGATGAACATTATTTATTTTAATGGCTTCTTTAAGTAGATAGGGAAGAATAGATAGTGCCATATCCTTAAAGGCAAAGGTCGGTCCATGAAATAGTTCGAGAAAATACGCCTCCCCTACTTTTATTAAAGGAGCAATCTCTTCTTCGGTAAATTTATTGTCATAGGCCTTATCTATACAAATTTTAATCACATCCGGATCAAAATCGTCAAGAAATCGGTTCATAATTTCAAAGGTCAATTCTTTATAATTCTTGCCCTTAAGCCTTTCAAGGTTCTTTATTATTGGAATTTCATCGGGTACAAATAACCCACCCTCTTTAGAAATCCCTTGCAAAATGGCTTGACTGGCTAAAAGGGAAACCCTTCTATCTCGGCTACTAATATATTTCATTCTTTTCCCCTAAATTCATTGTTCTTGTAATAAAATATTTTTCCTTGGCATTTACTGTGATGGAAGATGCTCCATGGGTATGCCACTTGTTTTACTTCCTATACTATTTATAAGGCTTAGGTTTTGCTTTTACAAGTATTTTAAAATCCATTGTATTTTATGAATCTTTCTTGCTAGAGAGTTTTTATTAAGAGCTCTGCTATTTGTACTGCATTTGTTGCAGCGCCTTTTCGAATATTATCTGCTACCACCCACAAATTTAACCCGTTTTCAATGCTAAAGTCTCTTCTAATCCTACCTACATAGACTTCATCGGTCCCCTGGGCCTCTAGAGGCATAGGATATATATTACTATCCACCTTGTCCCTTACCACAAGCCCTGGAGCATTTTTTAATACACTGAATACTTCCTCCATTTGAAACTCTTTTTTAAGCTCCAAATTGATAGAAATACTATGGGAATATCGCACAGGAACCCGTACAGCCGTTGCCGTTATTTTTAGCCCATCGCATTGGAGTATCTTTCTTGTTTCATCCACCAACTTCATCTCTTCTTTTGTGTAGCCATTGTCTAAAAAACTGTCTATATGAGGAAGGGTATTATATTGGATATTATAGGGATAGAATTCTATATTGCCTTCCTCTAGGTCTTTTAAGCCCCCCAGTCCCGAACCCGATACGGCTTGGTATGTAGAATAGACAATACGTTTTATCCCGATTTTATCCTGCAAGGGTTTTAAGGCAACTACAGCTTGAATGGTTGTACAGTTCGGATTAGAGATGATGCCCTTGTTACGTTTTATTTCTTCGGGATTGATTTCTGGAACAACCAGGGGCACATTTTTTTCCATCCTAAAAACACTACTATTATCAATAACAATGACGCCCTTTTTGACGGCAATGGGGGCGTATTTCTGGCTAACTGCGCCTCCTGCTGCAAACAGCGCGATATCAATCTTCTTTTCGAAGGAATTTCCCTTTAATTCTTCGACTATATGTTCTTTTCCATTAAAAACAATGACGTTTCCCGCTGATTTTTTAGAAGCGAAAAAATAAATCTCATTTATTTGCAGTTTCCTTTCTTCAAGGATCTTAACTATGGTACTTCCAACGAGGCCTGTGGCACCCACTACTGCCACATTAACTTTTTTCATGGTTATATCTCCTTATTTTCTTGATTAAAAGCTTCATAAATGGCTGCTATAGCCCCTTCGTAATCAGCATTTTGCACACCTACGATTATATTTAACTCACTGGAACCCTGGGTAATCATTCTGATGTTAATTCCGCTATAGGCTAGGGCAGTAAATATTTTGGCAGAAATGCCCTTGGTTTTTATCATCCCTCTACCGACCACAGCAATAAGGGCCATATTTGGATAACAAGTGATAGAATCAGGCTTACAATAGATTCGAATTTCTTCTAGTACCTTTTTTAATTTTGAATGGAGCAGCTCAGTAGAGATGATCAAGGAAACAGAATCAATGCTTGAGGGCATATGCTCAATGGCAATATCGTTGGTTTCAAATACTGTTATTAGCTTTCTCATAAAGCCAACATCGGAATTCATCAGAGTTTTTTCTATGGAAATTACCGTAAAATCCTTTTTACCGGCAATTCCTGTGATGGTACCACTGTAGTTAACGGGAGACAAATCATCCACGATCATTGTCCCAACGTCATCTATTGCATTTGTATTTTTAATACAAATGGGAATCCTCTTAGCTTTTACCGGAAAAATAGATTCTTCGTGTAAAACCGGAGCACCCATATAGGAAAGTTCCCTTAGCTCCTTATAGGTAATCACCTCTATCTCCTTAGGGTTTGAAACTATATTGGGGTCTGCCATTAAAAATCCTGAAACATCTGTCCAGTTTTCATAAATAGAAGCATGTACACCACTGGCAATTAATGCTCCGGTAATATCTGAACCTCCCCTTGAAAAAGTTAGAATTTCACCGCTGGGTTTAGCACCGTAAAATCCAGGGATTACTGCATATGAACTACTTGGTAATACAGTGGCTATCTTTTTTTCTGTAGCCATTGAGTCAAATTGCCCTTTGTCATCAAAAAAAATTAAATCCTTTGCATCGATAAATTCAAATCCTAGGTAGCTTGAAAGGATAAGGGCATTCAAATATTCTCCCCTACTGCCCGCATAGTCCTTTGAGGATCCCTCTTGTATTTCTCTTTTTATTTTCATTAAGATTCCTGCAATATCCAAACTTAGATCCAAATCCCTACAGATATCACAAAACCGAGTTTCTATAATACTAAAGACTTCATCAATGTTTAGTTTATGGGATGCCAGTTGATAACACATAAACAAAAGATCTGTTATCTTATGATCTCCCTTGTGCCTTTTGCCTGGTGCTGAAGGGATTATATATCTCCTATTGGTATTAGATGTAATAATGTCCTTCACTTTATTAAATTGTTTGCTGTCGGCTAAGGAACTACCACCAAACTTGGCTACCATTACATCTTTCATAGAAATCCCCCTTAAAGTAATATAAAAAAACACTCGCCCATTAGGACAAGCGTTAGCCTTTTTCCCATCCATTAAAACCAAGCTATGAGTAAGACAGCCACAGCAGATCTATACTCCATATATTTCAAGTTTGAGATCTTAGGCAGCTTGGTCTTTATTTATCAAGACGTCATTTAGTCATTAAAATTCTATCTTTTTTGTTTATTTGCTACTATTCTTACTATTAAAGATTTTTAATATTTTATATCTAAGATGACA
>JAAYGQ010000148.1 GCA_012727635.1 Tissierellia bacterium
ATGGTACAGGGCCGTTTTCTTGTCTTTTATCATCTTTGTATGAACATTTCTTCTTAAAAAGAGCAGTGGCCTGAAATACATCAAGCCACTGCTTCTATTAAACTGTTATTTGTCTTCACTCTGAGAGGTACCTCTAGTACCTCTTATTTTAGCTCTTCGTCTTTATTAAGATTTTATTTTCTCTAGAATCTCATCTTTTATTTCCAAAAGATGGGCAAATTCATTTTGAATAAAACCATCCTTCATCCGTCTTTTTTCTACAAAGTACATGGAAAGTCCGCCTAAGCCTACATGGGTTCCCACCGAGGCGCCCATTTGCATAATATATATTTTGCCCTGAAAATCCGTCTCTGCTTTGAACTTTTCAACCAAGTCCTGGGCCATTTTAATATCCGAAGTATAGCCTACGATAATAAAATCCGTAACTTCAAGATCCACTCTTTGCTTGTACTGCTCTATATAGTATTCCAGAGCTCTATTTCTTCCTCTTACCTTTGCTACTATAGCCCCTTTGCCACCTTTCATTGTCATAATGGGTTTTACTCTTAAGAGCTTTCCTATAAAGGCGCTGGCATTGGAGAGCCTACCACTTTTAATCAAATTATTTAAGTCATCGACACAAAGAAGATGCTTGACCCGGGTTTTATAGGTTTCATTAAAGGCTACAATTTTCTTGAAACTGTATCCCTTTTCTATTAGTTCAGCGCTTTTCATAATAAGCCAGCCACTTCCATGGCTCATACTCTTTGAATCCACAACATGCATTTTTATTGGAGTCTCAGGATTTCTCTCATAAAATATATCCTTAGCAATAACAGCAGATTGGTAGGCAGCACTGGTGCCGCTGGACATACATATACACAGTATCTCTGTATAGCCCTCTTCTACAGCCTTATCTATGATTTTTAAATATTCTTCGGGACTGGGCATAGAAGTACTGGGTATTTCTACCGATTCCGATAGGAGTTTATAAAACACATCGGAAGACAGATCGATTCCATCTCTGTAGTTTACGCCATCAATGATTATATTTAGTGGTGCTATACTTATTTTGTATTTATCTAGTATTTCCTGGGATAGATCACATGTAGAATCAGCCATTAACTTTATCATTTGTAGCACCCCCTGCTTATGTTTCTATATATTTTTTATAATTATTCTAGTTAATTATATCATAGTATATCTGAAAAACATGCAAAGAGTGATTTATGCTAAAAACATATTTAAATCCTGTTCACTAACTGGCATAATCCTTTGCTTTACCCGTCACAATTTTTCTCCAAATTTCCTTTCACCTATAGCCCAGCTTCTTCAAGTAGTAAACTTAGAGGAGACCTCTATTTTTACTCTTTTGTAGGGCCTTAGTTTATAAAGGAAAAGGCTCTACTGTAGCCCACTGGCTAGTATAGAGCCTTTTTTCACTAGTTAAACTCCTATCCATTCCTTTTGGATCCCTAGGATTTTTCCTAGTAATCCTAAAGGCGCCACTAGGAAAATCACCTTGGAAACTTGCAGTCTTAAAAACAAAACTAGACACTGCTAAAGCAGAGAATGGAAAGTTTAAATCCTTCACTCTCTTATGAGTCTATTAAAGAACTTTATCACACAATAGCCCTCAAACACTTCATCTACAAAAGCCAAGGATCCAGCTCCGGCGCAATATAATCTGGTCCATTGGTGTGGATTTCATTGCCGGGATCTACGGGCTTAGTAACGATATTAAGATCTGGATGCATATTGTTTACTCTTTTTAGATTCTCTTTGGAATCCTTCTTAGGTAGATTCAGGTCTACATCATCAATAGAAATATTCATTGCCTTAGCAACCCCAGCTCCATATTGGGGATCTGCTTGATAGCAGTTGTAAATATGTCTATGTTTGATCTGAAGAGTAGAGTCTCCCATATTCCTAGCGGTATTATAAAAGAGCACTTCTTTTTGATCCTCGGTCATGGCTCTAAATAGCATTCCAGGCTGAGTATAGTAGTCGTGGTCGTCTATTCTATAGTCGTAGCGATAAACATCTCCGCCTTTTTCCCTGGGCTCATTGTCTTGGGGACTGTCTTCCCAGTTTCCGTAGCTATTTGGTTCATAGTGCAGTTCACTGCCTAGGTTGCCATCGACCCTCATTTGCCCGTCCCTATGGAAGCTGTGGGGGTTTTTCACCCCCTTAGGCATATTTACAGGAATCTGATGATGATTCACCCCCAGGCGATATCTCTGAGCATCACCATAGGAAAAGAGTCGACCCTGGAGCATTCTATCGGGAGAAAAGCCAATTCCCGGCACTACACTGGCGGGATTAAAACCAGCTTGCTCAATTTGTGCAAAGTAGTTATCGGGATTTCTATTGAGTTCAAATTCACCCACAGGAATAAGAGGAAAATCCTTCTTTAGCCACATCTTTGTTAAATCAAAGGGATTGTTTTCCATGGCATTGGCCTGATCTTCTGTCATCACCTGGATATACATCTTCCACTTAGGATACAGCCCTTTTTCTATGGCTTCATAAAGATCTCTTTGATGGGACTCTCTATCCATTCCTACCACTACCTTTGCCTCTTGGTCGGTAAGGTTTTGTATGCCCTGCTCGGATCTAAAGTGAAACTTCACCCATACTCTCTCGTTTTCACTATTTATTAAACTAAAGGTGTGAGAGCCAAATCCGTGCATATGTCTATAGGAGGAGGGAAGGCCTCTATCACCCATAATGATTGTCACTTGCAAAAGAGCTTCGGGCAAGGAACTCCAAAAGTCCCAGTTGGTATTGGCACTTCTCATGTTGGTGCGGGGATCTCTTTTAACGGCGTGGTTGAGATCAATAAACTTCATGGGATCTCGGAAGAAAAATACCGGTGTATTGTTTCCTGCTAGGTCCCAGTTGCCTTCTTCAGTATAAAACTTAAGGGCAAAGCCACGAATGTCTCTTTCGGCATCGGCCGCTCCTCTCTCACCGGCTACGGTGGAGAAACGAGCTAGCATTTCTGTTTTCTTGCCTACTTCAGAAAATATTTTTGCTTTGGTGTATCTGGTAATATCATGGGTTACCGTAAAGGTTCCAAAGGCTCCTGAACCCTTGGCATGCATCCTACGCTCGGGAATCACTTCGCGGTCAAAATGCGCCAGTTTTTCCAGTAGCCATATATCTTGCAGAGATACGGCTCCCCTGACTCCAGAAGTCATAGTGTCTTGGTTATCGGTTACGGGAGCGCCGGCTGCTGTTTTTAACTGAGTGGTTTCTCCTTTATTTTGATTTCTACTGGGAAGGGAGTCGCCTAAGCCGTTTTTTGCCATAGGGTTTTTCCTATCGTCCATCTCTTGGGGCTCTTTCTTTTCATCCATCTTTGATCCTCCTATTTGATGTCTATAGATAAAGTGGATTTAGCAATCGATTCTATCTTATATTAAATAATCTATACCCCAAAGTCAAGTCCATAATCTTGTGTAAAAGTTCCTAGTACAATGTTCACTCATCTTCGAAGCGGATGTACCTTCTTGTAGAACCGATCCAATCTTCGTTTGAGTTCATAAGAACGGCTCCTATTAAGCG
>JAAYGQ010000149.1 GCA_012727635.1 Tissierellia bacterium
ATTCTAAAATAAATGACTGGGTCCAAGAAATCGATTTAAATGAAATAAACGACAATATGGTTTCCTTTGTAAAAGGACGATTTACAGACTGGCTTGGATCCACAGTGACTGTGTTTTCCTCTGTAGTGGGAGGATTGGTTTCCACGGGACTAGGCTTCGTATTTTCTATATACTTTTTACTGCAAAAAGAAGAACTGGCCTTAAGTATAAAAAGGCTTATCTATTCTGTCTTTCCTCTAAATGTAGCCGAGAGAATCCTATATATAGGGTCCATAACAAGAGAATCTTTTTCCCATTTTCTAACAGGCCAAACCCTAGATGCCCTGGCTCTGGGAGCCTTGTTTTTCATTGCTATGATGATATTTAGATTTCCCTACGCTGTTATGGTGAGTATAATAATAGCCATTAGTGCGTTTATTCCAATAGTGGGGTCCTTTATAGGCCTTGCCATTGGTGCCTTTTTAATCTTTGTAGAAAGCCCTAAATTGGCAGGCTCTTTTGTAATACTGTTCTTAGTCTTACAGCAAATTGAAGGCAATCTAATATACCCTAGAGTGGTAGGAAAAGCCTCGGGGCTATCTTCGGTCTGGATTTTGGCTGCGGTAACCCTTGGAGGTAGCCTAATGGGTATCCTGGGGATAATAATTTTTGTGCCTCTGTTTTCAGTAATTCAAAAGCTTTTAAAAGAATATACCGATAGAAAGCTCGAAGAAAAGAACATAAACCATTTAGAGATTTAAACTTTGTTTACTAGGAGCAAGTCATCTAAAAAGCAGCTCAAGGCTATGCCCTGACCTGCTTTTATTGTTTGTACAATTGGCCTTATTGTAAATTGTGGGAGGGGTTATCTTCTTTGAGACTTTTGTTTTTCATGAACAATAGCGTCGCATTTACTTCAGCTCCTAAAACGATAACAATGCTAGCGGAATAAATCCAAACGAGAAGCACAATGAGGCCCCCGATACTTCCATAGGTTTTACTATAATTCGCAAAATTATTTACATAATATGAAAAGCCCATAGAAAAAAGAATTAGGCCAAGGGAAGCAAATAAGCTCCCAGGAATGGTGTCCTTAAATGCAACATTGATACCCTCTTTCACTGAAGGAGAAAATTTATATATAACAGAGATCATTGTTCCCATAAATAGAAGAGGGATTATTAATTTTAATATTTGCCAGAGGGTAAGGAGGAGCCAAGAGTAGGATGGGAAAAGTACATGAAAGATAAGTTCTCCGAAAACGATTACAACGAAGGCAATTATTATGGCTAGAAAAAGAGCAAATGTTAATAGTATCGATAGCCCTCTTAATTTCCAAAAAGGTCTGTCCTCTTCCAAATCATAAGCCCTATTTACAGCTTTAATAATACTCATTATCCCTTTAGAAGAAGACCAAATAGCTCCTAGCGCACCAAAGGATAATAGGGCCATATTGCTTTTAGTCACAATTCCATTGATTAAATCAAATAATATATCTTGGGTTACTGTGGGCAATACAGATAACAATTGTTCTAGCACATTAACATCCGATAGCGGAGTGAATTTGATAAGATTCAACAGAAAGATTAAAAAGGGAAAGGCTGATAGTATCAAATAGTAGGACAACTGTGCTCCTATTTCAGATACTCCATCGTCTTTATATCGGCATAAGAGTTGTTCTAGGAAGGAAAACCATTTTCTATGAGAATATTTTTTCTCTAATAAATTTAATGCTTTTATCATAATCAAACCACCTTACTTGTTGTATATATTTTTTGATTAAATAATGGTATACCCGAAAATGAGGGCTCTAAATGTATATTTATTTAGTGATGGGCTCAGAAATTGGGTATAGAAATCTAGGAGATGTGATTATGCATCATACAAATCCCAATAATTGTAATATAATGATAGAAAAACCCTAAAAATGAAAGCGAGCTACATTATGGACGGAACAAAGCGAGAAAATATAAATATAGGAAGTAAAGTTAAAGTAGTGCAAAAACAAGATCAAACTTCTGGCAAATTAACCCATGGTGTAGTTTATAAAATTCTTACAAATTCTAAAACCCACCCCCATGGGATAAAGGTTATGCTTGATAGTGGAATCGTGGGCAGGGTTAAAGAAGTATTATAATAAATATGGAATATGTCACCTCCTGTGAGGTCAAAGGACAAAGAACATATACTTCTATGCCAAATCTGCACAGGAGTAGTCCAGTATGGGTTCCTACTCAAAAATATGCCAAAAGAAAATAAACATGATTACTTACCCTAGTTTAAGGCTGGGGTTTTTTAAAAAGTCGAACTGCTACAAAAGGAACTTGTTTTATCAAGATGCACTAAGAAGCGTTAATCAAAGGAAAATATATGAAAATAGGATACGCATGTTTGACACTGGGGGTAGAGGAAACAAATTTCAAGACTTGTATTTTAAAAAATGCCAGTGAGGAAAATTTACTCTCGATTATAGAACACAACTTAAACTCGCTGGATGGGATTATAGATTATAATATTGAAAATAATATTAAGCTCTTTAGAATCAGCTCAGGTATCATACCCTTTGGCTCCAGTCCAGCAAATA
>JAAYGQ010000150.1 GCA_012727635.1 Tissierellia bacterium
ATTCTGTCTGATACCTTCTGTTATAGATATTGTGCTTCTCTTAAGTTCAATGACTCCTAGAGCAATTCCATTGACATAAAGGACGATGTCGGGGCGTTTTTTATGATCTCCCTTTATCGATACTTCCTCTGCTATGTAAAAGTCATTGTCATAGACATCTTCGAAGTTGATAAAGGAAACAGTCTGATTCTTATCTCCCATATGTTCTTTTACATGGGCGCCGTAGCGGATTAGGGAGTAAACTTTCTTGTTGGCATAGTAGAGTTTATCTATCTGATTTCCTGCTTCTTTAAGAAGTTCATTCACTGCACGATTGATAAGTTCTCTACTGTATCCTTTTCGAACCAGATACTTTCTTAGATACTCTTCTTCTATAGATGAGTTGCCTTCTCTTGTATGCCAGTTCCCAAGATAGGTATAGCCAAGCGTTTCAGAAAAAAGCTTAACTATTCTTTCTTGCGTTATTCTTTCCACTTGACCTACACCCTTCATATCAACCGTATCCTTCCTGTTAGTAGTTCTTGCATCATTCCTTGTTTAATAGTCTTATATTTCTCTAGCTTCTCTTCTAAGGCTTCTATCTCTGTGTCCATGTCAGATAGGACCTGGGCGATGGCGCGTTGTTCTTGAAAATCAGTATAATTAATTAATAATGGTCTTATGTCTTTAGGGTGAATATGTGGTTGGGCTCCGCCTGTTTGTGCATAATATATTGTCTCTTGAAGCATTAATAATTGATAATAGATAAATTCAATACTATATCCATTTCCTTCACTTATCGTGGAACAGTCTGAAGCAAAGATTGGATTTTTATGAAAGCCTACATATCCTGCATTAGCACCGGATGCACTGACTGTAATTGTTTTTCCTAGTCTGTTAGCGACACTGTGGAAATAAGAAGGCTTTTTTCCTCCTGCAATCACTGGAATTGCACCATGTTGTGCATCATTTTCAGTTATTAACTGTCCTTTAGTAATAACTGCTATATCCCCTAATTTCTTTACTTTCCACTCACCACTAAACCCAGGTAGTCGTTTTTTACCTGTCAATAGTTCTTGCATAGCACCTTGTTTGATTTTCTTTTTTTTGTTAATTAGTTTTTCATGGGATTGGATCATATTGTCGGTGTCGCATAGAACATTTGCTATAATCTTTTGTTCCGTGTAAGAAGGCACAACAATATTTATATCTACTATAGCATTTTTAGATATTTCTAAAAATGTTGAACCTATAGCTTTTTCTATAAAACGAATCTTGTTTTTAATTAACGAGTAATACAACCATTCGTTACATATGCCCGCCAAAGTTACCATTGATTTGAAACCTTGATTTGTTGAGATTTCAGATCTTGCTATTTTAACTTCTCCGATTGTCGCTCTACTGCAAAACAATAGAGTTCCAATAGGCAGCAATCTTGCAGAACTTTTACTCAATCCCAACTCAGTAATCTGCTTAGCTGTTTCTGATAAATATTTGGATTTATTTGATGTTATATCTGTAGGGGTACACCACTTAATATCTCCACCCCAATAACTACTATTACTTGTGGAAGGTGTTCCCCCATTAAATATTTGTACAATCTCACCTAATCTCTTTATTTCCCAATCCTCTGGTATAACCCCAACCTCTGTCTGCTTATACCCTTTTGGTATCTTTCTTTCCTCTACCATACAAAACCCATCCTCTCTAGGTGTTTGTCCACCTTCTTTGAATAGGATTCTAGTTGTTCTTCTAGTTGTGATAAATTCTCATCGTATCTGTCTGCAAGTTCTTTGATTCTTGAAGTTAATCTGTGAGACACACTGTCCATCTCACTACTTACTTCACTCACCATATAAGAAGTCCACTTCCTATCAACTACCATGGTCTTTATTTCTTCTTCCGTGAGTTCCTTATATTTAAGATCAACTGCTTTATCAAGGGCTTTAATAGAATCTCTTACCTTCTTACTTGCACCTGCTTCCTTATCTACAAGGGTTAGGTAAACTTCAAGCGCTTTAAGTTCCTCTATTGATTCTTTGTCATCCTTTAGCTCTTTTAGTCTTTTATTTAGGCCACCTTTAGTGATGTTTCCTTTATCATTCTTTACTTCCTCTAGATAACCATCTTCACCACTGTTCTCTTCTTCAAATTCTTCCTTTAGTCTTGTAAATTCATCTTTTTTTGCTTCAAGGCCTTCTATCTCTTCTTTTTCTTTAGTGAAGTACTTATCTATAACGATATCTTCTGGTAGAAGATCTTTATCAGCAATCCAACCATTTTCTATAATCATGTAGACATCATCCTTCATTTCCTCTAACCAGTAGCTCATAAGGTACTGATAGATATCGTAACTATCAATAAGGGTTCTAGAAGAGAAGGACTCTAAGATATCCTCGGATATAGTATGAATGAGTTCCTTTGGATTTGTATTTGAGTCTATATTAAGGAAGTCCTCTCTGTATCTATTTGCCCAACTAGATATGGTGGAGTTTACATCCTCTGAATAATCTATGAACTCCTTATGATTAAAGATGGTTTCTTTAATCTCTTCCTTATCCACCTTTAAATCATAGTATCCTTCTCTTGCTTTTTCGAATAAAGAATCCTTTAGAGTAGGATACACCTTCCAATACTTCTCTAGGGCGTCTACATCTACAGCTGGAATCCCACCTTGCAGGTGAGCAGCAATATCTTGTATATCTTCTTCTTCCTGATTGTCTATGTATCGAGGAATGTTAAGGTTGTATTCATTGTTTTCTATTTCCTCTAGGGACACCATTCGAGAGTACTTAGGAACTTCTACTTGTTTATTAAATACATCTACAATCTTACGAACGTCTTGCTCTCTAAGTCTATTTTTATTGCCATCTTTAATAAAGCCTTTAGAAGCATCAATCATAAAGAGACCTTTTCTTGCTTCAGCGTTCTCTTTGTCAATTACTAGAATTGCTGCTGGGATTCCTGTTCCATAAAAAAGGTTGGCAGGAAGGCCTATGATTCCTTTGAAGTATCCTTTTCTTAAAATGTTCTTTCTAATCTGCGCTTCTGCATTTCCTCTAAAAAGCACACCATGGGGAAGGATAATGGCTCCTTTTCCTTTGCTTTTTAAGGACTTTATAAAATGTAAAAGAAAAGCATAGTCCCCATTTTTTGCCGGTGGCATGCCGTAACCAGTAAAACGATCAAATTCATCGTTGTTCGGATCCATTCCACTAGACCAAGACTTGGTGGAAAAGGGGGGATTGGCTACCGCAAAATCAAAGGTCTTAAGAGTCCCATCGGGATTCTTGAACTCAGGAGAAGAAATCGTGTCCCCCTGTTGAATTTCCGCCATCTCATTACCATGGAGAATCATATTCATTTTGGCCAGGGCTACTGTAGCCACATCTTTTTCTTGCCCATAAATAGTGACGCCTCTTTGGGCTTCATCATTGGCTTTAAGAAGTAGGGAGCCACTACCACAAGTAGGGTCGTAGATGGTCTGTGACTTGCTCTTTGCTTTTTCTATCCCTATTACCTTGGCCATGATTCTAGACACTTCTGAAGGGGTATAAAACTGTCCTTTGCTCTTACCAGATTCTGTAGCAAAGTGCTTCATAAGATATTCATAAGCGTCTCCAAGAATATCGTCCCCCTCAGGACCATTGCCCGCAAAGTCTAAGTCTGGATCTTCAAAGATAGCTACTAAATTGGTAAGACGATCTACCATTTCCTTGCCTTTACCAAGTTTATCGGCATCATTAAAGTCAGCCACAGTAATCACGCCAACTAAATCATTGGCATCAGCCATTTTTCTGATAACAATATTGGTTTTGTCTCCAATATCCTTATCACCCTTTAGCTCGATTAAATCGTGGAAGCTACCACCTTCAGGTACATATATAAGTGCATCTTTTTTTCCGTAATATTTATCCGTTACATACCTCATAAATAGAAGAACAAGAATATAATCCTTATACTGGGAAGCATCCATCCCCCCTCGTAACTCATCACAACTTTTCCACAATTTGCTATATAATTCACTCTTTTTAATGGCCATTTCACTTCACCTTCCACTTCTAATTTTTATCAGTTTGTCTATTATATCTACCATCTTCTGGCTTTTTTGCATCCTTAGGTATGGCCCAGGCCCAGCCAAGACGATTAACACCGGGTATTTTCCCTTCTTTGCATAGCACCTGGACTCTCCTCTCGGTGAGACCCCATTTTCTAGCCGCTTCTTTTGTTGTTATATAATCCATATCATCACCCTATACCTTTTTGCCTTATACTTAATATTATATCGCAGAAACGAATAATAGCAATGTATACTGTACTCAAAAAACACATCTAAATCCTTGTAATTAGAGCAAATTCAACCTCGAAAAACTATAAAATATACTTTGATTCATGCAGGCAATAAAAAACAAGCTAATTGAAACTTCAATCAGCTTGTTTTAACCTAATGGCTTTATCTTTTATTAGGGTTTCTCCAAATCGACATCCTTTATCAGAGATCATTTATACTTTTTATAAAACTATATCTCCATATCGAGCAAATAGGAGCTTAGGCTTTTTCCGTGTTTGTCCAAAGATAAACTCCTTGTAACTCCTCCGCCTAATGCTTCATGCATCACATAATTCAAAGCCCCAAGCTGAGGAAGTTCGTATCTAATGACCTCGCCTTTGACAATATCCTTGAAGTGCTCCTTGACTACCTCAGCACTTACCGCTTCCAGAACCCTTTGGTAGTCATCCATGTTGTAAACAATCAAAGAGAGATTGGAAATGTTTCCCTTATCGCCAGTTCTTGAATGCGCAATTTCCCATAATTTCATTTACTTAACCTCCAGCATCTTGACTTCAAAATGGACTACATTTTTGGGAATAAGTACTGAGGCTACTGATATTATTTCAGAAACTTTCTTCGTAGCCCCGCCACCCCCTGCAGGTCCATTTGTATAAAGAGTTTCAACTTCCTCTCCAATGATTGAAGCAATGTATTTGTCCTTTGACCTGGCAGCCACTCTTAGTCGAACTTCTTCTGGTTGTGCATACTGCTTGCCCTCATTCCAGTACAAGCTGTCAACACCCACTAAATCATACTTGATTTCATCAACTGATATTCCTCGGATTTCAAGTCTTTCTTTGACTATTTCAGCTGCCAGTTTTCCTCTTTCATAGGCTCCAGGGCCCCCGTAGGAAATTTCTCCCTCGCCAATAAAACAATCTTTGTAGCCTATGGATACCTTGAAACTATCTGTTTTTTCTTTTCCACTTGCCCCTGTAACCTCAACCACATCTTTGCAGCTTTCGTGGAATTCGACTTTTGAGAAGTCCGCAATCACATCAGGTGTAATATAATTTGCAGGATCGTGTATTTCATACATTAACTGTTCTGTAAGAGTGTGTCTTGTGATAAGGCCTCCTGCTTCAGCAATTTTGGTAATGATAAAGCTTCCATCCTCTGATACCTCTGCAATGGGAAATCCAAGCCTAGCCAGGTTCTCAACATCCTTCTTACCCGGCTCAGCATAGTATCCTCCCGTAGCCTGCCCACCACATTCAAGCAGGTGTCCTACAACGGTACCTTTACCAAGTAGGTCATAATCTTCCCAGCTCCAGTCATACTCGTAAATAAGAGGGGCCATAAATACTGCGGGATCTGCGACTCTTCCTGTTATGACAACGTCTGCTCCATCTTTTAGGGCCTGAACTATTCCTTCGGACCCAAGATAAGCATTGGCAGAAATAATCTCTCCGTTGAGGTCTGCAAGACTTTTCCCCGTCTCCCAAACCATTGTATCTTGATAATCTTTCATTTTCTCCAGTACATCATCACCTATCACTGCAGCAATCTTTATACCTTTAATTCCTTTTTCTTCAGCAATTCTTGCAATGGCCTCTGCTCCCGCAATGGGATTGGCTGCGCCCATATTGGTGATTACCTTGACTTTGTTTTCCCAGGCAAGGGGCAAAACTTTATCCATCCTATATTCCAGCAATGCATTATATCCCTTTTCTGGATTTTTCAATTTCTCCTGCTGGGCTATGGCTATGGTTCTTTCGGCTAGACATTCGAATCCGATATAATCTAAATTTCCTTTTTCCAAGAGCTCTAGGGCTGGTTCTAGCCTATCGCCAGCGTATCCTGCTCCACTTCCAATTCTAATTTTTTTCATTTTATCTTTTTATCCCCTTTAGATGATAATTGCACCAACGATTACTGAAACGATTAACATCACTATAGTCACCATAAATGCAAGTGGAATTGTCTTTCTCTGATGCTCCCCAAAATCGACTCCCGCAAGTCCGATTAAAAGAAAGGTTGCTGGTGTAAGGGGAGATACAGGGAATCCCGTTGTCATTTGTCCCAAAATTGCCGCCCGTGCAATACTGACTCCATCTACTCCAAAACCTTGTGCTGTAGATGTCAACACAGGTAAAACTCCAAAGTAAAATGAATCCGGATCGAAAAGCAGGGAGGCCGGCATTGCAATTACCCCTGTTATGATTGCAAAGTATTTTGCAGCAGTGGTTGGAATAATCGTCACCAAAGACTCTGACATTGCAGTTATCATTCCAGATCCCTTCATTATCCCCGTGAAGGCTCCTGCTGCAAATAACACAGAAGCCATCAATATGGCAGATTTCGCATGTGCATCAACTCTTGCCTTTTGCACTTTAACATCAGGATAGTTTATTACTATTGCCAACACAAAGGAAATCATAAACACAACTTCTGGCTTGACACCATATTTTCCGCCCAATATAAGCCCTACAACTGCCAATACAATCAGTCCGATGTTAATGCCAAAAAGATTGGGCCTAAGAAGATTCTTCTGCTCTGGTGTCATTTCTTGTTCTGTCAATTTTACACCACTTGCATTGATCTCTACCAGTCTTTTCTTTTCCTTCCTACCTAAGATAAATGCAAATAGAAGTACTGTTAGTAGCCCGAATATAAGAGGAACAATAACAGGACTGAACAAATCCATGACATTCATTTCCATGGCAGTGGCAGCTCTTATTGTTGGCCCTCCCCAGGGCACAATGTTCATGGTTCCTGCAGAAAGAGCCACAATGGTTGCAAGTGTAGTTCTGCTCATTCCAACAGCATCATACACAGGTAGAAGTGCTGGAATACAGATGAGAAAAGTTACCGCTCCAGAACCATCTAGATGAACAAACATGGCTAAAATTGCAGTTCCTATGGCAATCTTAATTGGATCTGTTCCAATAATCCCAAGTATTTTATCAATTATCGGTCTAAAGGTGCCTGCATCGGTCAGTATCCCAAAAAAGAGTATGGAAAAAATAAACATAACGCCAGTAGCCGCTACAGTTGCAATTCCCGAACTTATAAAACTTCCTACACCTAGAATATTATAGGCTGTTTCGCCTGTCGAAAAAAATGAAGCTATAGCCCCAGTAACAATTGGAACACTGATAAGTGCCACAGTCGGTGATGCTTTTTTTGTCATTACAATGGTAAGCATGATAATGACGGTTAAAAATCCTAAAATCGCTAACATTAAATGATACCTCCTCGTTTTATTTTTATATGTATTAATTAGCAAGTATCGTGCCACCTAATAATATTGGCTATTTCAGGAGCTTCCTGCAGTCAACGCAAAAATAGACGGCAGAGATAATTCTAATAGTCTAGAATTATCTCTGCCGTCTATTGGTATGCAAAGGACAAGTATTCGCTTACACCGTTTTCTAACAGATTAGAATTTATTCTAATACCTTAGAACTAGTTGTTTAATTTATTATAAAGTGAAGCCAAAGAAATCCCTAATCTTTTTGCCACAATGGTTTTTCCTTCCGTTGAACTTCCTTGCTTACTTATTTCCCTCATAATTTCTCGCTTCTCAAAGGCTTTTACTCTGTCTCTCAGTTTTTCAGTGCAATCACTTAATTTTGGAGAGAATATGGCCTCAGGTAAACAATTCGGAGTAATAACTCCATCATTGGCAGTGAAAGACGAGAACTCAAGTATGTTTACCAGCTCTCTAACATTGCCCGGCCATTGATGTTTTTCCAGTATTTTTAATGCATCATCGCTAATTGTAATAGCACGCTTTAATTTTTGAGATATTCTTTTCAGCTGTTCCTTAGTTATTACTGCTATGTCCTCCACCCTTTCCCTTAAAGGAGGTATCCTAATTGGAAACACACTGACTCTGTAATATAAGTCTGCTCGAAATTTTCCTTCTTTTACATAGGCTTTCAGATCTGCATTGGATGCACATATTATCCTCACATCCACTGGGATGTCTTCAATTCCGCCAACTGGTCTAATTACTTTTTCTTGAAGAGCACGTAGTAATTTGGATTGAAGTCCTATATCCATTTCAGATATTTCATCTAAAAACAATGTTCCTCCATCCGCAGCCTCAAAGAGCCCTATTTTCCCACCTTTTTTTGCTCCAGTGAAGGCGCCTTCAACATATCCAAAAAGCTCAGAATCAAGGATTTCTCCTCTAAAATTCCCACAGTTTACGGCAATGAAAGCCTCGTTCTTTCTTGGACTATTATTATGAATTGCGTGGGCAAATAACTCCTTGCCAGTACCCGTTTCTGACTCAAGAAGAACTGTCATGTCAGTATCTGCAACCCTTTGTGCGTAACTTTTAATTTCTCTCATGGAAGGACTTATAGCAGTTATAGAATCAAATGTATATCTAGCACTATTAGCTTTATTCATTTTTAATAGCTTTTTTTCAATCTTTTTCTCCAAGTGTTCAATTTGTTTCTTGAAGCTAAAGGCTTCATCCACAAATGTAACTATTGAAACTCCGCCTATAACC
>JAAYGQ010000151.1 GCA_012727635.1 Tissierellia bacterium
AAGCATTAGTATCAACTTCTTCTTAGGGCTATCTTTAAAGGCATGATTTAGTAGCACATAATAATATGTGTACCAACCCGTTGCTGTCGTAAGACCAAAGAAGAAAATAGAGAGAGCAACAACGTAACGCGAAAAGCTTCCAAGAGTTGTTTCTAGGGCTACAAGAGTAAGTTCAGCTCCCATAAGTCCACTGTTCCAAAAACCTGTCACAATAACAAGAAGGGCTGTTGCAGTACAAACCACCATAGTATCAGCAAAAACTTCAAAGGCTCCCATGATACCTTGTTTAATTGGGTGATTGGTTTCAGCAGTGGCGTGGATCATTGGAGAAGTTCCCCAACCGGCTTCGTTTGAATAAACAGAACGGGCAAAACCCAGTTGAAGGGCTCTAGCAACAGCAGCACCAGCAAATCCACCAACGGCTGCTTGATAGGTAAAAGCACCCTTGAAGATTAGACCAAAAGCTCCTGGAATGGATGAAGCATGTGTGAAAAGAACAACTACTACACAACCAACATAGAATAGGCACATAAAGGGAACAAGATACCCTGCGATTTCGCCCACTCTTTTAAGACCACCAAGGATAATTGCATAGATGGAAAAGACTAGAACCAGTGAAGGAACAATAAAAGGGATGTTAAAGGTCGTTCCAATGGCTTCGGAAACGGTGTAATTTTGGAGAGTTATAAAGAAAGTTATAAAAATACCACCACCAAACATGACAGCCAATAGAGGCCAGCCTTTAAAACCTTTTTCTTCCCCAAGGCCTTTTTGCATATAGTATGTAGGTCCACCGTAATGGGTACCATCGGGGTTTGTTGTACGATAATAAACAGCCAGTGTAACTTCAGCCATTTTGATGATCATGCCTAATAATGCCGCAATCCATAGCCAAAAGACTGCACCGGGTCCGCCTGTTGCAATAGCTGTACCAACACCTGAGATATTGGAAACACCAACGGAACCACCAACGGCGATTGATACGGCTTGGAAAGGTGTTAGTTTGTCTTTCCTATCAGCGAGTTCGGGATCTTTCTTAAAGGGTGTTGTAATGATTTTACCGATATGAGTAAACTGGAATCCTTTACTAATAACAGTATAAGCAACGCCGGTAACAACGATTACAATAAGCAGTGGAATACCCCACAGCCAGCCGGTCAGATTTTCAAATGCTGCCCACATAATTACCTCTTTCTTTTTCTTATGAACAAAAATATTTATTCAAGAAGATTGATAAAGTCTCTTCTTGAATATGGAATTAGTATAACATTGTTGTTTTACTAGGTCAAGTGTAGGATGGTTTTAAGACTTTTTGTTTACACTTGCTAGTTTTATAGTTATAACTATAACTGTCCAGACCAATGTATAACAATCCAGTAGCCTTTACAAATTGTTTGGAGCTTAACTTTACAAATATTTGAGACTTTACCTCTAAATTAGCCCTAGAATGAAAGGAAAAACTGCTGCAAGACTGAGGCTATAGATTTTTTTGCTCCTAGGCTAGAATTTAAATTTTTGAAGTTAAAAAAAGGGAGCTGAATAAACATCTCCCTTACTAAAGGATTTTCTAATTATTATCTAAACTCTTTCATAGACCAATTCGCCACCTAGAAAGGTTTTCATCACTTTTGTATCAAGAATCTTCTCTTGCTCAACTTCAGTAATGACTCGGTCTAAGAAAATAAAGTCTGCCAAATAGCCAGGCTTTATCTTCCCCTTATCCTCTTCTTCATCGCTCATATAAGCGCCTAGAAGTGTATAGGACTCAAGAGCCTCTTCCATGGTGACTCTTTCTTCGGGAAGATAAGGGCCATTTCCTTTAAGATCTTTTCTTGCTACAGCACAATATAGATTGGGCATAGTATTAAAGGGTTCTACAGGGGCATCGGTACTGTAAGCACATACAATCCCCATGTCTCGATAACTTTTCCATGCATAGGATGTACTAGCTAAGGCTTCCCCCACACGATCCCCAACCATATGCATATCGTAGTGAACAAATATAGGTTGTGCAAAGACCCCTACATTGAGTTCTTTAAAGCGCTTCATAAGCTCAGGGTCTGTAATTTGAGCATGGACAATACCATGGCGTGGGTGAAGATAGGGCAGGAGATTTTGTGCGAATTCCACGGCATCGAGGCACTGCTCAATGGCTCCATCGCCAATGGCATGGAGGGCAACGGGCATGTTTTTCTCGTGGGATTGATAGACGATATGATTTAGCTCATCTTGCTTATATATGGCAATGCCTCGTGTACTGGGATCGTCATTATAGGGTTTTCGCAGATAGGCTGTACGGGCTCCAAGAGACCCATCGGTTAAAACCTTTATACAGGAAATGTTAAATCGGCGATTGCCATAGTCTTTGCCAAATCCTAGAGCAAAAAAGCGTTCTACATCTTCTTTTGTATCGACAAGGGCTTGAAGGCTATAGCGTAATTTCAGTCTCTTGTTTTCACCGGCGTCGCGCATCAATCGACAAAACTCTGGATAATTACTTCCGGGAATATATTTAACATCATCGCTTTGCACCGAAGTAATCCCCTGCTCCCACAAATCTTCTTGGGAGTCTAAAAGGGATTCTACCAGTTCCCCAACACTGGGGGCTGGAAGTTTGGATTTAATATTGTCGAAAATATATTCTCTTAAAACACCCGTAGGGTTTCCATTTTCATCCACATCAATATATTCCGGATGTTTTTTCGCTTCTTCCTTGGTAATGCCCATCATTTCCATGGCTTTACTGTTGAAAACACCGATGTGAAAACAAGCTCGCATAATAAGGATAGGAAAATCCTTTGAAATTTCATCCAGGTCGCTGGCCATCGGAAATCGCTTTTCATCGGTAAAATAATCTTGATTCCATCCCTCACCGGTAATCCAATGGGTGCTGTTTTTATCATGAGCCTCATAGGCTTTTTTCATTTCTTCCACGACTTCTTTAAGCGAAGTGGCGTCAAAAAGATTGGCCGCTTGTTTGGCCTTTACATGATGAAGAAAGTGAAGATGGCAATCATTAAATCCTGGAAGAACCGATTGGCCGCCGGCATCAAATTCCTCTACAATAAAATTCCTTTGAGCTAAGAATTCTCGAGCTCCCACTTCTGTCCCCACATAGGCGAAATATTCATCGATAACCACTGCGGCTTCGGCTAGTGGTCTATCAGTATCCATTGTGAGAATCCTTGCATTTTTTATAAGTTTATACATCTAGTTGTCCTTTCTTTCATAGAGCACTTCTCCACCAACCATGGTCATCAAAACCTTGGTTTCCATAATTTCCTTGGCTTCGATTTCAAAAATGTCGCGGTCCAATAAAATCATGTCTGCAAGATATCCTGGCTTTAGTCTACCTTTTTCCCCTTCTCTGAATTCAGCATAGGCACTGCCGAGGGTATAACCGTCCAAAGCTTCCTCTAGGGTAAGAACTTCTTGCATTTGAAAACCTTCCGAAGGATTTCCTAGGAGATCTTTTCTTTCCATACTACAATAAATATTTTCAAAGGGATTAAAGGCCTCCACGGGAGAATCGGTACTCATGGCTATACGAACTCCTTTATTAAGCATGGATTTCCAAGCATAGGAGGTTCTTTGGAGATCCTCTGAAATGGCTCCTTTAAGAGCTTCAATATCCGAACGCAGGAAAATGGGCTGAATAATAGCCAAAAAGTCTTTTTCAGCAATTTTTTCAATCATCTCTTCATCGGTGATTTGACAGTGGACAAGTCCCCAGCGATCTTTTGCTTCGGCGGGGGCATAAACTTCCATCGTTTCTTCCATAGCCAGATCCCCAATGGTATGTGTTAAAACTTGAATACCATGGCGCTTAGCTACATCTATAAAGGGTCTAGCTTTCTCCATGGGAAGAACGTCAACACCAAAGTTCTTCTCATTGTCGAGATAGGCTTCTTTTACAAGAGCACTGTGGCCCCCTAGCGAACCGTCTTTAAAGAGCTTTAGCGGCCCCCAGGTCCTTTTTTCGCTAGCAGGAGAAGTTTTTAGTTTTTCTGTGGCATAGTGGTCAAATTCTTCTGGAGTAGAAAAACACATTTGATGATGGACTCTGGGATAGGGGCTTTTCTCGGGATAAAAATCATCAAAGAAATCGAAGAATTCAGCAGGATCCATAGAAAGTCCACAGTCATTGCTATGTACAGTGGTAACACCTTGACTTAAAAGTTGATTCATTGTATCTTTCATGGCAGATTTAAGTTTGTCTTTTCCAAAGGGAGGCCTAAGTACGTCAATCAAACTGTTTGCATTTTCGTAGAAGCAACCCGTTGGTCCTTCTTCGTCCACATCAAATAGGCCTCCAGGAACCTGAGGGCTATCTTTATTTATACCAGCAAGCTCTAAGGCTTTGCTATTACAGGAGATCATATGTCCGCAGGCTCTTGTAAAAATAACAGGAATCTCCTTCGAAATTTTATCAAGATCTTTTCTAGTAAGATTGCGCTTCTCTCCTTCGGTAAAATCCGCGTAGTTCCAACCCATACCGTAGAGAAGATCCAAGCCTGGGTTCTCTGCAATAAAATTTTTACCTTTTTGCAGAATATCCTCCAGGCTTTTTGAACCCAATAGCTGCAAGTGAGTACTGAGTTCTGAGATCATCATTAAATGTACATGGGCATCATTAATACCGGGAATTAGTGTTTTTCCCTGGCAATCTAAAGCCTGATCATGCTCCATCTCAAGAATCTCATCATTGTTGCCAAGGGCTACTATCCTATCATTTTCTATAAGTATTGCCTCTTGAAACTGTCCTTCATCAACGTAGATTTTTGCATTAAAAAGTATTTTTTTCATCCCGGCTCCTTTCGATTAAAAGCATATAGCTTTTTCCATACTTTTTCATTATAACACGGTCATAGGGATTTGGTCTCTTTGGAAACATGATTTTTAATGCCATAATCTATATATTATTATGATTAAACTATGTTTTTATGGGCATCCTATAAATAGATTATTTTGAAAGGAGCCCCAACAATGAGAAACAAAGAAACAATAGAGCTGCGCCGCCATCTTATGGACACTGTTCGTAGGGAAATCGACTTTTCCCAAACGGATCAAAACCTGGGTGTACCAATGCCACCCATACAAAAAGAGGTTACAAAAGATCAAGTCCTAATCAAACTTCCTTCCTGGCAGGAAGTAGTTACACCCCAGGGTACTTTGGATTATCTTATTCGAAATCGGCGAAGTTATCGTAAATTTGAAGAAAAGGCCATGGGAGCCGAAGAACTTTCTTACCTACTTTGGGCGACCCAAGGCATACGTGCCCCTTCTCCCAAAAGAACCCTTCGCAACGCTCCATCGGCGGGCAATCGACATAGCTTGGAAACCTATTTGGCAATAACAAAACCCATGGCCAACGAAAAGGGAGAGATTTTATTTAAGCGAGGTCTATGGCGCTATCTTCCTCTTGAGCATGCCCTTGTATACCTATCTTCACCAGAACCCCTTGAAACCTATGTAACCGAGGCAGCCCTTGGCCAAGCCTTTGTTGGTAAAGCCCCTGTTATATTTTTATGGTCCACCCTTCCCTACCGGACCGAGTGGAGATACAGTAAAGCCTCCCAGAAGGTGATTGCCTTGGATGCAGGCCATGTATGTCAAAACCTTTATTTGGCCGCCACTTCCATTGGCTGTGGCACCTGTGCTGTTGCAGCCTATGACCAGGAAGCCGCAGACAAACTATTGGATCTTCCAAATCCTGACGAATTTATTATCTATATGGCTCCTGTAGGCAAAATAATTCAAGGCAATAGCGAAGACTAATATTCATCCCAATAAAAAAACCGCTTAGCAGTTTTTTAAATGTCTTTATATATATATCCCGTTGCATAGCCAAGAAAGACACCACCCAGAATATTACCTAGAACCACGAAAAATAGTGTTTTATAAAAAACCCATAAACCCAAAATTTGAAGTCCCAGACCAGCAGGAATAATAAAGAGATTGGCTACGCTGTGTTCAAAGCTACCTATAAAAAACACCGTTATAATCAAAATGCAGGCAATGGCTTTGCCCGCGGCATCCTTGGAAGCTTCCATGGCTCTAAGGGCAAGGCACACTAGAAAATTACATAAAAAGCCTGCTGACACAGCTTTAATGGGATCCAGATAAAGTTTTGTTTTGGCGATTGGATTTACAATATCAATTAGTTTTGGATGAAGGCTGCCAGCCAGTTGTAAAAGAACTAACAGTGCAATGGAGCCAACAAAGTTCGAAAACAAAACCAAAGCAATACGCTTTGTCAATTCTATTTTTTGTTTGTTTGACGTTCCCGGCACATAGAGCAAGGTTCCTGTAAAAAGATCGCCTCCACTTAAAACAATGCCCAATAGACCGAAGGAAAAAATAATTCCGCGAAGGATCTTTGTTATCCCCTCGCCTACAAAAACCGAACTATCATAGGTCGCCCCATAGCTAACGTAACCAGCCATGGCAATAAGCATTCCTGCCATAATCCCACCCATAAAAATAGAGCTACTGCTTCTTTTAAGAAAAGTATTGCTCTTATCAATATATTGGATTGAAACTTCCTTTGGCGTCATTTTATTCCCTCCCAAAAATAAAAGGAGCGAGCTTTTAACTCGCTCCTGATTTTTTTCGTCCTTTAGATATCAAAAGTTTCTTCTGTTTTTTTCTTCGTTTTTTTCCGATTGATCTTGCCCATCTTTGGCAACATCAAAATCACTGTCTTCATAACTGGGTTCGACTTTTCTTTTCTTAACTAAAGCGTCAAATCCCTTTTCAATGACCAAGGCAAACTCTTGAGAATCAATGGTTTCGTACTCACTTAAAGCCATGGTAACACCCTCAAGTTTATCTATATTTCTCTGCAATAAGTCGATAGTTTGAGCATAGGCTCTATCGACAATTTGACGAATTTCCATATCAATTTCGCTGATAACCTGCTCGGAATATTCTCTTTTTGTCGTAAGATCTTTGCCAATAAATACATTATCATCTCCCCCATAACTCATCTGTGAGAGATTGTCACTCATTGCGTATTTAACAACCATGTCCTTAGCTATTTTTGAGACCCTTTCTAAATCATTGGAGGCTCCGGTGGAAATATCTTTTAGAACAATTCTTTCCGCCGCTCGACCGCCTAGAAGAACCATCAGCTCTGTGATCATTTGATCCTTTGTCATGTAATTCTTCTCTTCAAGGGGTAGCTGCATTGTAAATCCGCCGGCTCTTCCTCTTGGAACAATAGTCACAGTATGGACGGGGTCTGCTCCGGGTAAAAGGGCTGCAACAACAGCATGACCAGCTTCGTGAACCGATACCAGCCTACGCTCTTTTTCAGTAATCACCTTGGATTTCTTTTCAACGCCAACAATAACCTTGGTGGTGGCTTCTTCGATAATATCCATGGTTATCTGAGGAAGATTTTTTCTAGCGGTAATCAGAGCGGCTTCATTCATCATGTTCTCAAGATCAGCCGGGGTAAAGCCTGGAGTTCGTTTTGCAATAACACTAAAATCCACGTCCTTATCCACGGGTTTATTTTTTGAGTGTACCCTTAGGACAGCTTCACGCTCCTTGATATCAGGAACACCTACATAAATCAATCTATCAAATCGACCAGGACGAAGAAGGGCCGGGTCCAAAATATCCGGTCTATTGGTGGCCGCGATAATAATGATGCCCTCATGGTCTCCAAAACCATCCATCTCGACGAGAAGCTGATTTAGGGTTTGCTCCCTCTCATCGTTGCCCCCGCCCAAACCAGCACCACGATGACGACCAACGGCATCGATTTCATCAATAAATACTATACAGGGCGTATCTTTTCTTGCAGTGGCAAAAAGATCCCTAACCCTGGAAGCGCCAACTCCAACAAACATCTCGACAAAGTCTGAACCACTTATGCTGTAAAAGGGTACATTGGCCTCGCCGGCAATGGCTCTTGAAAGATATGTTTTTCCTGTTCCCGGCATTCCGCTCAAAAGAACTCCCTTGGGAATTCTAGCACCAAGTTTTTTATACCGTTCGGGGTTTTTTAGAAAATCTACGATTTCCATCATTTCTTCTTTTTCTTCATGAAGACCTGCAACATCGGCAAATTTAATTTTTTTCCCCGTATCTTGCTTATGGAGTTTTGCACGGTTCTTACCAAAACTCATGGCCTTATTGGCTCCACCCTGGCCGGAATTCATAAGCATAAACCACGCGAAAAGCATAATTCCCATAATTGCCAGAGTCGGCAGGATACTCATCCATAGTGGTTCAACATCCGGTGGGGCTGTTTCAATGGGAATGTTTTGAGCTCTGGCCGCATCGAGAATCTCCGTACCATAATACTGGGCAAACATTCCCGGAACAAAGACGGCAAATTCACTTCCATCCTTTAAAAAACCACCAACCACATTGTCTTTAACGCCGATACTCTCGACCTGATTGGCTTCAATTCTTGCAATAACATCTGTAAAATTTAATTCAACTGTTTCTTCGGTCGGTTGCAAGGAGCTCCAAAACACGAAGACCAGCACCATAAGAATAAGTAACCAAAAGAACAGATTTTTTTGTATTCCTTTCAAATTTCTGCCTCCTTATACACCCATCTATACTACACCAAAGGAGATTATTTTTCAATAAAAACCTGAAGATAACTTTGAGCATCCATGGGGATTTGGGCTTTTCTCAGCCCTATTATCCAAAAGATTGTCTTTCCCGATGCTAAGAGCATATGTTGGTCTCTTTGCGATAGGGGAATCTTCTCATCAATAAAAAAATCTTTTAACTTCTTTTTCCCTTGAACGCCACTGGGTTGAAACATATCTCCGGGTCTTCGATTGCGAAGAACTAAGGGCTCAACTATGAGTTCTTCTGGAATACTGTGGGTTTTTTCTGTAAACAGGGGTTCATTGGTCTTTGTAAGCCTTAATTCATAACCCTCGAAGCTATTTGTACCCAAACTTAGAGGGTGGCTAACACTTGTATTTTGGGGATAGGGACCCAAATAGAAAAAGTCCTGTTCTCTGCGAAGCAGTCCCTGGGTAAAGTGCTTTTCTCCCATGGAGCGACCTTCTAAAATATCCATCGCTTCCTGAGTTTGGGCAAAATTTAAAGAGAATTTTCTGCGAAGCAAAGCTTTTTTGAGGATTCTGTGGAGCCTGCCAATCTCCTCAGTGCTATAAAGTTTTTTGTTTGTATCAATATTTTCTTCAAGGAGTTCCTCTATATAGGCGCTTTCTTCACGAAGAATCTCCGTAGTTTGAAGGAGGCGCTTTGAAAGCCTCGGAGCATATTCCTCTTCAATCTTAGGAATTAAGTCCAGTCGAAGACGGTTCCTACTGTATATTGGCTCTAGATTGGTCTCGTCGGTCACAAAGTCTAAATTATTTTCCTCTGCATAATGAAGAATCTCCTCTTTGCGAAAGGAAAGAAGGGGTCTATATAGATCTCCTTTTAGAGGATGAATGCCTCCAAGACCAGAAGTGCCACTGCCTCTGAAAAGATTCATAAAAAAAGTTTCCATCTGATCATCTAAATGGTGGGCAGTTGCTATATAGTCAAGATTTCTTTCTTTTTTTATTTTTCCAAGGAGTTCATAGCGAAGATTTCTTGCTCCCTCTTCGATACCTAGTCCCTTTTTCTTACAATAGTCTTCAACCTCTAGGCTATATGTGTGTAGGACGAGATTCTTGTCCTTAGCCAGCTGGCGGCAAAAAAGAGCGTCTCTTTTTGAACTATTTCGAAGGTTATGATCTAGATGAAAAAGTTCGACTTGGTAGCCTTCCTTTAAAAATAAATCTAGCAAAACAACAGAATCAGGGCCACCACTAAAAGCAAGAAGAACACTTCCTTCTATTTTTGGAATGAGTTTCATAGTAAGCCCCTGGTAAGGGCATACCCTTCAATAGCAGAGAAGTCGCAGTAAATAAGTCCTTCTTTACCGAGACGAGTAAGTAAATGTAACAGAATTCTTCCTGCAGGAAGGATTGTCTCGGCTCTTTTTTCAAAGCTTCCTAAAAAGGTCCTTCGCTCCTTAAGAGTCAGGCTTTCCAAAACATCTGTTAATTCTTTTATCTTAGTTTTTGTTATTTTCTTTCCGTTAATAAGCTCACGATCATATACATTGCTGCCTAGTGATAGGCTTGTAAAAACGCTCAGGCTTCCACCTATGCCATAAAGCTCACCTTCAATTTGAGGTAAGTTTTTAAAAATTTTTTCAAGGTCCACCTCTTCATGGTATCGCACAACGCCCATTGGATAGGTCTTTTTGATCAAAGGCGTAACGATTTCGGTAGAACCACCGCCAAGGTCAAGAAGAGAAAATAGACCCTCTTGCGCCAGAAGTTTAACCCCTTCGTAGCTTAGTCGACCTTCCTCTTCTCCCGATATGATTTCTGCGTGGATATGGAGGCTGTGCTTAATTTCTTCAATAAAAGCTTGCCCATCCTCTGCTTCACGAAGGGCACTGGTGGCATAAAGATAGACTTTTTCTGTACACAGGCCTTTTATAAAATCCTTTAAGATGGACAGGGCTTCTGTTTTTCTTTCTTCTTTTAAATAACCTTCACTCAGGTCCCTTGCCAAGGGGCATATTTCGCTACGCATCTTGCCCTTTAAGAAATCGGATTTTGAATTAAAGGTAAGAAGTCTCAGCGACTGGCTTCCAAGATCAACCACTGCTTTCATATTAAATAAAAGTCAAGATTTCTCTTGACTTTTCCTCCTCAATCATGGATCACATAAAGCATTTCGTCGGGCATAATCATTCTTAATTGCCCTCGTGCTACATCCTCGATATAGGCTAAGGAGCCTGATCGACGTAATTCTTCTTCGAGATTAGCCTTTAAAAGCTCTAAACGTTGGACTTCCAATTGCAAAGAAACACGGTCGTCTTTTAACTTTTTCATTTCCATTTGCTGATAAATGTAAGTATAAAGACCTAAAAGAATCAATAAAAGGGCGATTATCATAATGGAACGTTTTCTTCTAAGTGCATTTTTCATGATATCACTTCCCTATACATCTGAGCCGCGTTGTCTTTGGTGGAACCTTCGCGGAGTTCCAAGACTTCAAATTCTACAATTTTCATTCCAAACTGAATGGAAACAATATCACCTAACCTTAATGGATCCGAAGGTTTGGCTGTTTTTCCATTGATTTTCACTTTTTGGGCACGACAGAACTCTTGGGCAATTGTGCGACGTTTAATGATCCTGGAGACTTTTAAATATTTATCTACCCGCATCTTTGTGCCTCGTGAAATAAAGAGTAGCTTTGCTACTCTCTATTTTGTCTTTTGGTTAACCACTTCTTTAAGGCCCTTTCCTGCTTTAAAAACAGGTGCCTTGGAAGCGGGGATTTCGATTACTTTTTCAGGTTCTTGGGGGTTTCTTCCTTGACGAGCTTTTCTGTCTCGTACTTCAAAAGTTCCAAAGCCTACCAGTTGTACTTTTTCACCGGCGACCAGCGCTTCTTGGATACTATCTAAAACAGCTTCGATGCATTCTTGTGATGCCTTCTTCGTAAGACCTGTTTTTTCTGCTACTTGTGCTACTAATTCAGTTTTATTCATTCTTTCCTCCTTCTATGACCTAAATCTATGATACCCACAAAAGCATGATAATACAAGCACTTTTTTCATTTTTTATGGGTGTTTCTTTATTTTTAAGATTGTTTAAAAAAAGATTTTCCTTAAATACTATCCCTTGTATAGGATCTGTTTTTCACCACAAGACTCATTCGATCCATCAGAGCCATCTCAAGAGATAAATCTCTATCCACAGCAATTTCAATAATAGTTTCCAGTAAATCTAGCAACTGCTCATCACTTTTGCTTGATTGTTTTTTCATGCCCAATAGTTTTTTTAATTTTTGCCCATAGTGCAAGGCACTGTTTTTGGGAATGGAATTGATTCTTTTTTCTATACCCTGTTCTTTGCTTTTGTTTTTCTCCCAAATATCCAGGACTTCTTCTGGGTTGCTAGCTTCATCGGAGCTAAAGACGTGGGTATGGCGAGAAAATATCTTTTCATAGGACCCTTCGATAACATCCTCTAGAGAAAAATACCCCTGCTCCGCCGCCAAGGCTGTGTGAAAAACAACCTGGAAAAGCAAATCTCCCAGTTCATCCTCCAGGGCTTCAAAATCTCCTTGATCAATGGCTTCCATAACTTCATAGCTTTCTTCTAAAAGATAGGGCTTAAGGCTTTGATGGGTTTGAGCTCTATCCCAGGGGCAACCTCCGGGAGCCAGAAGTTTTTCCATAAGTCCATAAAGTTCTCCCAGACCTTTTGGGGATTTATTATTCCTTGGGATATAAAGGGTTGTTAAATGATCGAACCCCTCAAAACGGTCCAGCTCAAAAAGTTTAACCGAAGTCACTTTCTCCTCAGGGGTTCCCGCATGACCAATGATGGTCACGGGATGCTCATCGTCATAAACTTCCATAAGACGAAGCTTAACCTGAGAAGCCACTTCTTTTTTATAAACTTGAACAAGAAGAAGATCCACTGAAGGAAGGATTTTAAAGTCGTCCAGCCCATCTTCAATCAAAAGCCCACGGATAAAATCAATACCCAGGGCAGCGCACACCACGTCGAGAAAGCTGGCTCCTGGATAAACTCTTGGCTTTAAAGCCATGAGCATTTCAACAGTTTTTTCTGCAACAAAGGGCGAACCGGGGACGGCATATACCACATTTTCGATTTCGGCAGCTTTAGCGATTTGTCTGGCTATTTCCTGGTAAAGACTATCAAAATCCTCGGCCTCATCGTAGAGCCAATCAAAACTCTGGAAAGGGAGTTCAAGCTCCTGGGCAGCTGGGTGCCAGGCTGTTCTAAGATAAATCTTGTCAGCTTCCTGAAGGGCCTTAAAGGCCCCGAGACTGAGCTGATCCAATCCTCCGGGGCCAAGACCTACAATGCTAAGCATTATTCTTCGATGGAATAATACTGAATAGGGGTCTTTAGAAGCTGTTCATCATAAAGGTTTTTAAGTTTTTCCCCGACAACTTGATAACTAAGATCCAGCAATTTTTGGTCCAAATAGGGATCTTCGCTTCCTCTTTCAAGAATTTCAAAGAGGGTTCCTTTGTCGGTAAGCTTAATAATGTGATAGCCAAATTGGCTGGCAACCACTTCGGATATTTCATCAATCTCCATGGCAAAGGCTGCCTTAGAAAATTCTTCTGCCATATCAGTGGCTTCGAAGTATCCCAAATCTCCTTCGTTTTCTGCACTGGCACAGGTGGAACGTTCTTTGGCTAACATCTCAAAACGAGAGGGCTCTTCATTAATTAGACCTTTAATTTCTAGAGCTTCTTCTTGCGTATTGACAAGAATATGACTTGCTCTTACAAGATTTAACGTCTTTTCTTTTTCAACAAAGCCATCACTGTCAAGATAATCATCCTGTAGTTTTTGAATAAAACTACCCACCAGTTGCTCTATGGCAATGCGATTGGTCACATAATCCTTATCAAGATTGTTTTCCTCAAAGTATTTGAGAGTCTCATCGGTGTTTCTAGCGATAAAATCTTCTTCATAGATCTTTGCTGCTTCGGTCATATCTTTTTTAAAGCCGGCATTTTCTGCAAGTAGAACATAAATTTGTTCCCGGGCTAGTTCCTCTTGTACTTGAAGACGCATATTGCGTTCCAGTGTCTTTGCTCCTTCGCCGGTGAAAACTTCTTCCCCATAGCTTTTAATATAAGAATATTTTCGGAAAAGATAGGATTTTTCAAATTCCTCTTTTGTTATACCCTTTCCATCAATTTCTGCCACGAAATTTTCGTTGCTAGGTAAAATCGGAGCTTTTTCTTCTTCTATTTGCTCAGTTTCACCGTTTTCTACAGCGCCTTGTGCTGGGGTTTCTTCCTTTTTACCACAGGCCACCGTAGTAACTAGGACTAAAATTAAAAGTCCTATCATTATTTTTTTATTCACATTTCCTCCTTAGGTGATGCACCCTCTCCAAGTTTTTCTAAACTTTCCAGTGCCCTCACCGTCTTTTCTATTGTTAACTCTTCCTGTTGTATGAAAAGAAAGGGTCTTGCGCCTGCTCTAATCTGTACCCCCGGTGGGGAAGCTTTATGCAAACGCTGCAACCATTCTACACCAGGAGGATGGCTTTCGTCAAAGTAGAGCTTTAGACCTTTTTGTAATATGACATCACTAAAACCCATTCTGCCCGCTAGAGAAGATAGGTAACTGATTAGCAGAAGTTCTTCTACCACCGGAGGCATGGTGCCAAAACGGTCGGTAACTTCTTCTTCAAGATCCGCTAAATCTTCTCTGCTTTCTATTCTATTTATTTTCCGGTAGAGCTCCATTTTTGTTTCTTCGGCTTCAATATACTTTGAAGGTATATAGGCAGAAACATCGGATTGAATTTGCGCTCTTGTGTTTATTTTTGTTTTGTTTCCTCGAAGCTCTTGGGCCTTTTCTTTGAGCATCTCCATATAGAGTTCATAGCCGATATCAACAAAATGTCCCGATTGATCAGAACCTAATATACTCCCAGAGCCACGAATTTCCATATCCCGCAGAGCTATTTTAAAGCCCGAACCAAATTCAGTAAACTCTCTGAGGGTATCCAGTCTGGTCTTGGCCTCTTCTGTCAATTCTCCCTGGGCAGGATAAAGAAGATAGGCATAGGCCAAGCGGTCACTGCGCCCCACCCTACCTCGGAGCTGATAAAGCTGGGAAAGTCCAAAGTTTTGAGCATTTTCTACAATAAGTGTATTTACATTGGAAATATCCATGCCTGTTTCTACAATGGTGGTGGAAAGCAACAAATCAATTTTACCTTCTCTAAAATCCAACATTGTCTGCTCTAGACGTCGACGATCCATTCTTCCGTGGGCCGAAGCGATGCTGATATCGGGAAAAAGTTTTCTTAATTTGGCTTGCACTTCTTCCATGCCCGAGATGCGGTTATAGATATAATATATTTGCCCCTCTCGTTCCAACTCTCTTAAAATGGCTTCTCTTATAAGACCTTCATCTCTTCTAGCAATATATGTTTGAATGGGAAATCGGTTGCGGGGGGCTTCTCTAAGAAGACTAAGATCTCGGATTCCTCCAAGGGACAGATGAAGGGTCCGGGGTATGGGGGTGGCGGATAAACTCAAGGTGTCCACCTGGGTTCGTAGTCTACGGATTTTTTCCTTATCTAAAACGCCAAACCGCTGCTCCTCATCAATGATAAAAAGACCTAAATCTTTAAAGCTTACGTGTTTTCCAAAGACCATATGGGTTCCCACAAGAACATCTATACTGCCCTGGGCCAAACCCTTTAAAATGGCTTCTTTTTCACTGGGAGCTGTAAGCCTTGATAGAGCTGCAATCTTAATGGGATAATCACGAAAGCGAGATCTCATGGTTTCAAAGTGCTGCTGACAAAGGACCGTTGTAGGTACAAGAAGTACCGATTGTTTGCTGTCCATGGCAGCTTTAAAAATGCCCCTAAGAGCTACCTCGGTTTTTCCAAAACCCACATCTCCAAGAAGGAGTCGGTCCATTGGCCTAGGGGACTCCATGTCCATTTTCATCACTTCCACGGCTCGAAGCTGATCAGGAGTTTCTTCATAGGGAAAATCCAGTTCAAATTGCTGTTGCCAAGGTGTGTCCGGTGAAAAGCTATAGCCCTGGGCCGATTCTCTTTTAGCGTAGAGTTCAAGCAGCTGTTCTGTTAAATCTTCAATACCTTTTTTAGCCCGCTCTTTCTTTCTCTTCCAGTCCTGGCTTCCAAGTTTACTCAAGGCGACGGTTTTCGCATCACTTCCAACGTAGCGCTGGATCATTCCTAGTTGATCCGAAGGGATATATAAGACGTCGCTACCACGATAGGCAATCTCAAGATAATCTCGGGTACGTCCTTCAATCTCCTTTTGGACCACACCGCCATAGCGGCCAATGCCGTGGTAGCGATGCACAACATAGTCTCCGATTTTAAGATCCATAAAGGAGCTAATCGAAAGAGTGTTCTCTTGGAAGTGGGGCAACATCTTTCTTTTTATTCCACCGATAAGCTCAGCCTGGGTGTATAAGGCGATAGCCTCTTTATCATAGACAAAGCCCTTGGACAAGGAAGAGAAATAGATACTCAGCCTGCCTTTTTTAGGCTCCTGGGGTTCTATTTCATAGACTATTTCTTCTCTTTTTAGTTCAGATAATAGAGGGCTTTCGCTGCTAGGGATCAGTAGAATTTGTTTGAATTCTACTCTTTTTCTTACATCTTCGAAAAAATTCGAGAGTTTCCCCCGATAATCAATATTTCTTCTTGAATCCACCGAAAGCAGCAAGCGGTTTTTACTAAGAGGTTGATGATGAGGATTAATTACCAATCTAGACTTTGTAAAAAGTTCCTCTATTATCGCTGGCGAGCGGGGAAGAGCCGCTTCAGGACTGTTTTCCCACTGAAGAAGGCTATCCTTGTAATAATCCCCATAGCGGTTGATGCAACCCAGTTCATCATAGACAAAGATATCCTCGACCCAGTCTTCCACATAGGCATCCTTGGATAGATTTTCTTCTAGGGCAGGAAATATCTTGACTTCTTCTAGATTTTCAATGCTTCTTTGGCTTTCTGTTTCAAAACTTCGCATCCCATCAATCTCATCGCCAAAAAACTCCAGACGAAAGGGATAGATTTCTCCGGGGACAAACAAATCACAAATATCCCCTCGAACAGAAAAATGGCCCCATTTTTCTGTGGTTTCTTGTCTTTCATAACCCATTTTTACCAGATAGTCTAAAAGACTCTCCCGATCCATTTGGCTATCCAGAGTGAAAATTAACTCTTCTTTTCGAAAACTCTCCCGCGAGGGTAGGCTTAAGGCCAGACCCTTAACACTGCTTATCAAAATACCTTCATCAAACTCCTTTAAAACAGCACTTCGCTCCAGAAGCTGCTCCTCAGAGGAGTAAAACACGCCGTGAAAAAGGCTTTCTTTTTCAGGAAGAAGATAAACCACGACACCCATCTGACTTAACTCTTCATAAAAACGCTGGGCACTCAAAAGATTCGGAACAACAAGAAGAGCCTTTTTATCTAAGGCCCTGCTTAAAAAGAGTGAATCCAAGGATTCACTCACAACATCAAGTTGCACATTTTGTTCTTTTGGAAAAATGGGTAGTAGTGTAGAAATCTTCATCACTTTCTCCTGTTGTAGTGATTCATAGCCGTATCAATGCCCCTATGAAGAAAGATGTCCAGAGCATCCACAGCTTCTTCGATGGATTTATCCATAACTAGTTTTTCTTCGCTGGAAAATCCAGAAAGGACAAAACTGGCCAAGGGGATCCTTGGATTCTGTCCAATTCCTAAACGAAGACGAGGAAATTCTTCGCTTCCTAGACGTTTTAAAATATCTCTCATCCCATTGTGAGTCCCGGCCCCTCCGTTTTTACGAAGACGTAAAGTGCCCATCTCCAAATCGATGTCGTCATAAACCACAAGAAGATCCTGGGGATCCAGTTTATAAAAGGAGAGAATTTCTGCAGCGGCAATTCCGCTCAGATTCATATAGCTCGTAGGTTTTGCAAGAAGAACCTTTTCGCCGCTGATTTGTCCTTGGGCCACAAGGGAATGAAATTTAGCTTTATTAAAGGAAAAGCCCAGCTTATCAGCCAGGCCCTCTACGGTTTGATACCCTACATTGTGACGGGTCTTGGCGTACTCTTTTCCGGGATTTCCTAAACCTAGGATAACCTTCATTTATTTAATTCCATCAAAAAGTTCAGAAAGAGAATCATTTTGGTAGATTCGTCTTATCGCTTCAGCAAATATCTTTGCACTGCTTAAAATGGTTAACTTATCAAATCGTTTTTCGGCTCCCAGCTCAATGGTGTCTAAAATAACGACCTCATCAATGATGCTGTTTTCCAGACGTTCGATGGCGGGTCCACTAAAAACTGCGTGAGTACAACAAGCCATTACGCTCTTTGCCCCTATATCCACAAGAACCTGAGCCGCTTGGCAGATGGTTCCAGCTGTATCAATCATGTCATCGATAAGAATAACGTTTTTCCCTTTAACATCACCGATTATACTCATTACTTCGGCCTCGTTGGCCTTAGGGCGTCTTTTTTCAATAATGGCAATGGAGCTATCTATTTTCGAGGAAAAGTCTCGAGCCCGAGTGACGGAACCAAAATCTGGAGAAACCACGACCATATCCTCCAAATCCTTTCTACGGACATAATCGGCAAGAAGAGATTGGCCTAATAAATGGTCCAAAGGAATATCAAAATAACCTTGAATTTGGGCCGCATGGAGATCCATGGTAAGAACTCTATCGGCGCCGGCGGTGGTAAGAAGATCGGCTACTAGCTTTGCACTAATAGGATCTCTGGCTCTGGCTTTACGATCTTGGCGTGCATAGCCATAATAGGGAATCACGGCGGTAATCCTGCCAGCAGAGGCACGTTTTAGCGCATCAATCATAATTAAAAGTTCCATTAAATAGGTATTTACATGGGGAGGTGCCGTGGACTGTATAATAAAAACATCGGCTCCACGTACACTTTCATCAATCGTGATAGCGATTTCTCCATCACTAAAACTTCCTACATTTGCTTCGCCTAGGGGTAACCCCAGCTCTTTACAAATCTTTAGGGAAAGATTTCTACCGGCATTTCCAGCAAAAATCTTTACAACGTCCCCTGTTTTATGCATTATCTCCTCCTATTTTTTTACCTTATTCCAGTCAAGTTTTATTTCTGAGCGTACCCTTCCAATGCTTAGAGCATTTTCAGGAACATCCCTATCTACAGTGGTTCCCGCAGCAATAAAGGCTCTCTCACCGATTTCTACCGGGGAAATCAAATTGCTGTTGCATCCTATAAATACTTCGTCGCCTACGGTGGATCTATGTTTGTTTACCCCATCGTAATTCACAAAGATGGTCCCACAGCCCACATTGATGTTTTTACCTAGGTCAGCATCGCCAACATAGCTAAGATGGCTGACTTTGGTCCCATCGCCAATGGTAGAGTTTTTAATCTCCACAAAATCTCCAATACGGCAACCGGCGCCAATCCTGCTGCCGGCCCGTAAATAGGCAAAGGGGCCAACTTGAGTACCAGGGCCAACAAGGGCCTTAATTCCCCTTGTGTGCTCTAAAAGGGCGCCTTTCATTATATGACAGTCTTCCAGATGTACACCGGGCCCTAGGTATACTCCTTCTTCTATAATGGTATTTCCTAAGAGATAAGTATCGGGCCAAATCTCCACATCCTGGGCTATTTTTACATCGGCTTCTATATAGACTCTGCGAGGATCAATAATACTAACTCCCTCTTTTAAGTGTTTTTCTACTACTCTGCGCTGAAGTACCTCTGTGCCCTGGGCCAATTGAGACCTGTCGTTGATACCTGCTGTTTCCTCTGGATTGTCCAGCACAAAGGCATCAACAATTTTTCCCTGGGAAGAAAAGAGTTCTACCAAATCGGTAAGATAATATTCTCCCTGGGCATTGCTGATGGTTAGTTTCTGGAGATTTTCTTTCATTAGCTCTGTATCCATAAGTAGAATACCGCTATTGATTTCCGTGATCTTTCTTTGCTCCGGTGAACAATCCTTTTCTTCAATTATGGCCTCGACGCCTTTATTTCCACGTACTATACGTCCATAATCCCTGGGGTTTTCCTGGCAAACACTCAGTATGCTCAGATCTTTACCCTGATGAAAATCGATAAAGTCATGTAGGCTTTCTCGACGTAAAAAGGGTGCGTCACCATAGAGCACCAAGGTTGTTTTTGCAGTTAAATGCTCGGTAGCGGCCTTTAAGGCATCTCCGGTACCCTTTTGCTCCCACTGGGTTGCATAAAGGAGTCGGTCACCATATAAACTCGGAATCTCATCGCTTCCCGGGGCAATGACTACAATGGTTTTCTCCGCTTCTACTTCTTCAGCCAATTCTACCACATAACTCAGTATGGGTTTTCCCAGTATTTTATGGAGAACTTTGCTGGTTTTTGATTTCATTCGGGTGCTTTTACCCGCTGCTAAAATTACTACATCCATAGAGTACCCCCTGTCAAGTCATTATACATTATTTTACATCTATCGACACTGCGATGGAGCATTTCTTCTAAAAAAGACAAAAAGAGAAGTTCAACTTCTCTATTCCTGTGCTTCGTCCAAACCTTCATAGGCAGAAAAGATTTTTTCCTGCAAAAAGGCTCTAGCTTCTACACTGATGGGATGAGCCACATCACGAAAATCTCCATCGGGTAGTTTTTTACTAGGCATTGCAACAAAAAGGCCATTGTGCCCATCAACAACTTTAATATCATGTATTACAAAGGCATCATCAATAGTGATGGATGCGACGGCTTTCATTTTTCCTGATCCTACTACTTTTTTTATGCGTATATCGGTGATATTTAGCATATCCTATCCTTTCTGTATCTAAGGTCTATTGATTCTACAAATCAGCCCGATATTATCACATCTGCCTAGGCATTTCAATCTTCTTGATAAAATACGGTTTTTATAAAGATCTATCGACTCAGGAGTTTTCTAATTTCAAAGCCGCTAAACTAACCAATAAAGGAAGTATCACAGGGATATAGTTTTCTTAAAAGCTCCCGGGCAAATTTCCCCACTCTTTTTTCTTTTTCTTGATCCATAAATTTTTCATTGTAGCCTTTATCCTGCTCAGCCAGCATCCCCAAATACCTTAATCCTGAGTGCTTTGCATAGCGCCTCATGCCTTCTTCTAATAAATCAGCTCCTCTTTGGGGAGGATACCCACAGCTAACAAGAAGAGCCATGGCCTTATTTTCCCAAAGGCAGGGCCCTCTTTTTTTACCATAGTATTTATTCATACCATAGACCAAACGGTCAAGGGCAGCCTTTAGAGGTGCCGTGACATACCAGCTGTAGACGGGACTTGCTAGAAGGATCAAATCGCTCTTTATAATCGAATCAAATACCCTATGCATATCATCCTCAATGGGGCATCCAAAGATTTGGAACTGATCCTGGCACGCTCGGCAGGCTCTACACCCTTCAATCTCCATGGCGTAGAGGTTAAAAAAAACGATGTCTTCGCCCTCACTTTTAAGTGTCTCGATAAAAGGTTTCAACAGTGACGCTGTGTTCCCTTTATCTCTGGGGCTTGCAAATAATATAGTTACCATTGGTCCGTCCTCCTAGAAAACAAATTGTATCAGAAACATATAGAAAAAAGTACCAAGGGATATGGATAAGAGCATTTGTCTTTTCCACCGGTGAATGAAAAAAATAAAAAGTATGGCGATGAGCTCGGGAATCCCCCGGGTTCCACGAAGAAAGCTCACATCTTTTAAACTAAATATAACCAGCATTCCAAAAATGGCCGGTGGTAGGTTCTGGCCTAAATAGAGAATATAATCTGGGGCTTTTCGCTTTCCGGAAAAAAGAACAAAGGGCACAAAGCGAGTAAACATAGTGCCCACAACTGCCATAGATATCATAATTATTTTTTGCTGGGTGTCCACTGTTTCCTCCATGCTATGAGTAGAAGTAAAAAAAGTATAACCATGGCGCCCAAAATAAAAAACTCTTTTCCTAGAAGCAGAAGGCTAAGACTGGTAACCCCAAGGCCCAGTAGAGAAAGGCGGTGATCTTCTTCTTTAAACCACTGTTCTAAAAAAATCACCACCAGAAGAGCCGTTAACACAAATTCAAGGCCTTCGGTGGGAAGATACAGATGGTTTCCCAAAAAAGCTCCTATACTGGCTCCTCCAACCCAATACAAATGATTTAACAGAGTAACAAAAAAGTAAAACCAACCCGGATCTACATCCTCAGGAATATTCGCAGCATAGTTAATACTAAAGCTCTCATCGCAGAGGCCATAGATGAGATAGAATTTCTTCCATCCTGTGGCTTCATATTTTTCCAGCATGGAGATACTGTAAAACATATGTCGAGCATTGATCATTAGAGTCAGTAAAAGCACAGATAGGGGTGCATAGGCCCCCTGCAAAAGAGAAACCAAAACAAATTCCACAGAACCGGCAAAAACAAAGAGGCTCATGGAAAAAGGATACCAGAAACTAAAACCTTGGGAGCGCATATAAATCCCATAGGTGATACCCAAAAATAAGAAACCTGCTAAAATTGGAAGGCTAGGCAGGAAGGCAGCCTTTAATGCACGTGTCTTCTTCATTTAAGCCCCTAAATCCTTACTCTGATTGAAAAATACAATATTTAGAACGCTATGTCAAAGATTCTCTCATCAATAAGTGAGAACCTTTACTAGATTTGCTGCTTCGAGAGCTCCATTCATCAGTTCATTGTGTTTTTAAGTAGAAGGTCATTTTTAATAGCTAGAAAAGCGGCTATGCTTTGCGTAAAGAAGCAAACCATCTCCTTTTGTTAATTATAGCATTTATCCTTAACCCTTTGCCGAGGATTATTATGGCTAAAAATTTATTGGTAGAGCATTTTATACATGTTATAATAAGGGCAGATAAAATCGAAAGGAAATACCATGAAAGATTTATTCTCAGAGGATATAAATAAAATTCACTTAATCGGCATTGGGGGAAGCAGCATGGTCGCCGTCGCCGAGATACTTCTGGATCGAGGCTACAGTATAACCGGTTCTGATATGGCAAGAAATAGTAATGTCAAAAAATTAGAAAGCTTAGGCGTCCCCTTTACCCTCGGGCATTTTGCTCAAAGTGTAGAAGATGCCAATCTTATTATATACACCTCGGCGGTTCACGACGAAAATGCCGAAATAATTGAGGCAAAAAAACGTGGCATTCCCCTTATGAAACGATCAAAGTTTTTTCATGAGCTAACAAAAAACTATACTCATTCCGTGGCTATCAGCGGTGCCCATGGAAAAAGCACCGTAACTGCCATGGTTTCAGTTATGATGGCCAACTCACCTCTTGATCCCACCCTAGTGGTGGGTGCAGGGGTGCACGAGCTCGATGGTAATGTACGCTTGGGCAAAGGAAATCTTATTGTCAATGAGGCCTGCGAGTTTGAAGCCAGCTTTCTTGACTTTCACCGAACGATTTCAGTTATATTAAACATTGATGACGATCATCTAGATTATTACGGTTCCTTTGAAAACATTCAAAATGCCTTTGTAGATTTTGCCAATGGCACCGAAGAAGGCGGTTTTGTGCTTATGAATGCCGATGATCCCCAAAGCATGGAAATTCTACCTCGAATCAATAAAAAGGTTCTAACCTTTGGCGTGGACAACGATGCCGATTACAGAGCCCTTAACTATCACTACGACCATCTAGGTTATCTTAGCTTTGATATATATCATAAAAAGGAACTTTTGGGTTCTGTTGAGCTATCTGTACCCGGCGTTCATAATATTCAAAATGCCTTGGCCGCCACGGCCATAGCCCACTATTATCACGGGGATGTAAAACAGGAACTTGAGACTCTGCACAAATTTAAAGGAGCCATTCGACGATTTGACCCCCATGGAAGGCTCAATGGGGCCCTGCTATACGATGATTTTGCCCACCATCCAAAGGAAATCGCAAGGACCCTTGAAGCAGCAAGAAGTGTTTTCCCTGATAAGCGAATTGTCGTTGGTTTTCAACCCCATACCTATTCTAGAACAAAAATACTTTTTAAAGATTTCGTAAAGTGCTTTAAAGACGCTGACCTTGTGTGGATTATGGATATTTTTGCAGCCCGAGAAGCCAATGATCCAACCATACACACTACCATGCTTGTAGACGCCCTAGAGCAACCTCCGGCAGTCTATGTACCCACCTTCGAGGAACTCAGGGACAAGATGCGCAGTGAACTTAGAGAAGGCGATGTCTTCTTCAGCGTAGGTTGTGGAGATGTTTATCGAATTTTCGATGAGTTTCTCTTTGTCGATGAAAAGGAGGCCAGTGAATGTTAAAGCGATTTTTCGTCAGCTATCTTATTGGACTTGTACTTTTCGGTGCACTTTTCTTCGGTCTTTCCTCTAAGCTGTCCCCTAGGAGTGACTTTCGCCCCAGACCTATAGAAGCCCAGGGAATGAGTATCGAAGAGGTTATGCCTTAAATAAAAAAGCTCTTGGAATTTTCCAAGGGCTTTTATTTTTCTCGGTTTTTCAAAAACTTTCTAAATTAAAATATTATTAAAAATCCTATAGTAAAGCAAAAACTATTTACTCTATTATTTTTTCTAAAGGAAGTACAGTAAATAAAAAATAAAGCATTGCTATTGATAGTGCAATCAAGGCTTATACTTGAATTTTTTTTTCCTATCGAGCTTGCTTCTAATGAATAAAGCATTCTCTACTTTAATCAAAATTTTAGATTCCAAATCTTTATATATCTTTAACTGCTTTTCTCTTTTTTTCCTCTAGAATAAAAGAAAGCAGAAGCAGCCCTGCACCAACGGTAATAAAGCTGTCTGCCACATTAAAAACAGCAAAATTTATTAGCCTAAAATCAAAATAGTCGATGACATAACCAAGTATAAGACGATCATAAAGATTGCCCGCAGCGCCACCAATAATAAAAGCCAGAGAAACCAGCTCCAATAGTCCTGCTTCTTCTTTTTTTCTTCTATAGAGGTAGTAACTTAGAAGGGCCACCATAACAAGAGAAAAGATGCCTAGAGCCAAGGTATGGTCCTTAAACAAACTAAAGGCAGCTCCTGTGTTTTCTATGTAGGTCAGATGAAAAACATCCTTCCAAAGGGGAAGGGAGTTCTCCTGAAGAAATAAAACCGCCAGAAACTTACTGACTCTATCTAGCAAAACAATTCCAAAGATAAGTCCAATCATACTAACTCCTATAACGAAATCCGAGGATTTTTTTTCCCTTGGTTGAAAACTTTATTTCATAATGGGTTGCGATGTTTTCACTCCACAATGGATCATTGTGAAGGTCTTCGGTGACATCAAAGGGAGTTTTCCCTAAAGCCTTTACTTGCTGTAAACTGAATTCAAAGAGTTCTCGACTATCGGTCTTTAGCTGGACAATAGAGGCTTTTTTCAAAATACGCTGATAGCTCATAAGAAGGACTCGGTAGGTCAATCTTCGTTTAAAGTGTCTCGCCTTGGGCCAAGGATCAGAAAAATTCAGATAAAGCCCACTAAAGAGATTCTCCTCCATAAGGGGGATAATCTCTTGAATATTTCCCGTCATAAAAAGAATGTTTTTAAGTTCCCCCACATCCCGCATGGCTTTTAAAGTAAAGTCCCCACTGCGCTCAATCCCGAGAAAATTTCTCTCGGGATACTTTTTTGCCATAGCAATAAGAAAATCCCCTTTACCAAAGCCAATCTCCAGTTCCAGGGGTTTTTCATCAAAGCGCTTTTTTATTTCTTTGGGGTCTTCAATTAATAGATGCTGATAATCAATAAGTTTTTTAGACAAATCCTTTATTTTACGTACCCGCATCAGTTTAGTCCCTTCGTTGGGTAATCACCCAGTACTTGCCAAAGAAGATACTCTTCAATACCCGCCTCCTCTAGAGCTTTAATTTGCAGATTTATTTGTTCGGTTGTATAGTTCCAAGCCTGGAGCCAGGGTCTAATAATTGCAGCGGTTTTAACATTACTATTGCGCTGCAGAGCGTATTCCATAGAGATCTTAAGCACCTCATAGGGATGAGCTTCGGGGTCATCGAAGTCAAAAACTCCGGAGCCATACAAACTCGGATAAAACATCGGGCTAATTACATCCACCACATTGCTAAGGGCTTCCCACTGCTGACCGATGGTCACGTCGGCGATTTCCACTGCCACCCAACCAAAAACATCGGCGCTGATTATTGCATCCTTTTTATTTAGATTGGCTTGGATATACATAATAAACTTTTGTATGGCCTCGGCTCGGGTTTCATCGCGTTCATTCAGAGCTAGCATATCCGAATCAAAATTATCGGGAAATCGGACATAGTCAAATTGGATCTCATCAAAGCCTAGCTCAAGGGCCTCATTGCTTAACTCCAATAAATATTCCCAGACATTTCTATCATAGGGAGAGTTCCAATAAAGTCCATCGGAAATAAGCAGGGTACCGTCGGCGTGTCGAATGGCTCGATCTTTATTTCGTTCAGCAAAGAGAGGATCTTTAAAGGCAACAATACGGGCTATAAGATAATAACCCTTGTCCTTTAATTTCTTAATTAAAGCCCCACCATCTTCATAGAGCTCAATATTTGCTTCGGGTACTTTAGCTTTAGCGGCATTACTATCAAAGAGAACAAAACCATTGTCATCATGATAATCTAGAACCAGTGCATTTATAGGAGTGTCCTTTACTCTTTCTACAGTTTCATCTATAAACTCTTCCCCATAGGGCGCAATATAGATTCCCTTGGTCTTAGTGTAATTGCCATAGGGCTTATCTTTAACCGTATAAAGATTATAGTTAACCCCCTCTAGCGGAAGATCAATATCAAAGACAAAACGTTTTGATATAACATCTTGATTGACCCAACCACGGTTTCCATATTGATCCATCACCAAAGTCTGATCGGCCTTTTTCCGAAACACAAAAACGCGCTCTTGAAAGTTCAGTTTTCGAATGGTTTGTCCATCATCACTTTGAAGCGCCACAAGGTTTTCTTGGGTATAAGCGTACTCCCTGGGAATTCTTTCTTTTTCAATTTGGTAGTTCTGGATTTGTCCTTCGGTAATGCTACCTTGTTTAATGCTTATGGAGCCCTGGGGCTCACTGCAGCCAGCTAAAAAAACAAGAAGAAGGAAAACCAACATTTTTCGCATAAATCCTCTTAAAATGTGAACCTTCCTGTCATCCAATAATCCTCGGGAATTCCATAATCTTTATCCAGATTATTAAAGGTCCACTGACCACTAAGGCCGTTTTCATCCATAGCCAGTTTAAAGTAATACATAGCAATTCCCCCATCGAGGTTTTCACTTACTTGACTGACCTGTGGATTTTTGTGTATACATAGTATTATATCATCATGATCAACGATAAACTTCCAAGGTTGCCTGTTGCCCCAACTGGGAGCATATTTAAGATAGTAATAGACACGGTCCAATCCGCGGCGTTCTAGCTCATCGTAATCTGTACTGTTGCCCCAACGGTCTAAATATACAAAACTGCTAGTCTCTTCACGAAGAGGTATATCATTTTTAGTCTCCAAATTAAGACCGGCATAGCCTTCTTTCAAGGGGTTGACCAAGGGGTGTTTTAAATTTGAAAATAGGCGACTAAAATAATTATCTTCCTTTGGATACCCCAGGGCTACAAGGGCTACAAGTTCGTCTTTGTCCCTCCATCCCATAGAAGTTTTCGCTGCATAGGAATCTAGCACAGTAATCCAGCAACTGCCAATGCCCATGGCCATCATTCTTAGAACAATATCTTCTACAGCGTAGGCAGTCATTCGGACATTATCGGGTTCACTATTTGAAAAAACAGCTATATAATGGGGCGCATCAATCATGACTCCATTATAACCAGCAAAGCCACCAAGCTTGATTGCTGCGCGTTGGCCATCCTCAACAAAGACAAGTTCATAGCCAGGGATATTCCCCATAGGATGAGGTGCTTCGAGAAGGGAGCACAGATCCCTTTTATCTTCTTCAACAAGTTCCTTCTTTTTGTAATTTCGACATGATTTGCGTTTTTCAAGAATCTCTAACTTATTCATTTTCACCTCCATTTAGTAAATTATAAAGGAGTTTTCGTATAATTACAAGAGCAGCCTCCAAGAACTGGGTATAATGGACAAAAGGAGGTACTCATGATAATTAATTCCTATGGCGCTGCTGGACAGGTAACCGGCTCCTGTCACCAAGTCATTTCTACTCAAACTTTTCTACTGGATTGTGGACTCTTTCAAGGAACCAAAGAGGTCGATGCTCAAAATATGCGAACTCTCCCCTTTGACCCTTCAGCCCTTAATTTTGTTCTCCTTAGTCATGCTCATCTTGATCACTGTGGACGTCTTCCTCTTTTAACCAAAGGTGGATTTCGTGGCCCCATCTACACCACCAAGGCCACCAGGGATCTTGCCGAGCTAATCCTAAGAGACAGTGCGAAAATTCAAGGGATGCAAAGGGCTCCCCTTTATAGCGAAGCCGATGTTGAAGATGTGATATCACGTTTTTATCCTGTAGAGGAAAGACAAGAAAAAAACCATGGAGACATTATTTTCTCTTTTCACTCTGCTGGCCACCTCCTAGGGGCCCACTGGATAAAGGTTAAAACACCCGAGGGAATCCTAGCCTTTAGCGGCGATCTTGGACGCTACGAATGCGTCTTTTATCCTCAACCCGAAGAGCTGGGTAACATTGACTATCTTATACTTGAGAGCACCAATGGTGCTCGGATTACTCCCCCCATTAAGGAGGGCCTCAAAACCCTCTATGAAGAAATTAAAAAATGCATTTTCGAGAAAAGGACGGTTGTCATTCCCGCTTTTTCCATAGGAAGAACCGAGGAAGTCCTCTCAGCCCTAGTTAATCTGGCCTTAGAAGAAACCAATACTTCTTTTTTTGAAACACCCATATTTGTAGATTCTAAGCTTGCTCGCAGCGGCCTAAATGTATACCATCAATACCCCTCTCTCCATAAAATACCTCTTCAAAACCTAATGCCTAGAAATTTGTTTCTCGGGGATCTTAGGCAAACAAATTCTTTAAAAAGAGAAGAGGCTAAAATCCTAATCTCTGCTTCGGGGATGATGGAGGGTGGGCCGGTACTTTTCCATGCTAAGAAGTACTTGCCCGATGAAAGGGCTACCTTTTTTATTGTAGGTTATCAGGGAGAAGGAACCCTGGGAAGACGCCTACTTATGGGAGAAAAAAACATTAGAATTCTTGACACAGACATTGAAGTCAAAGCACCCATTGTTCAAATTTCCGGTCTTTCAGGCCATGCTGACATAAATGATCTTACCCGCTTTGTATCTACGGCTCGAGGGCTTAAAAATATTTTGCTTGTCCATGGCGAGCCTGCTTCTCTAGAAGGGGTGAAATCTGTATTTGATAAAGATTATAAAGTCCATATTCAGGAATTTAATCAGCCCTTTGAATTGTAAAGGAGAGGCTTTCGCCTCTCCTTATTTTATGGAAGATAACTCTCGAAGATCTGCCCATCGAAGTAGTTTTTCTTCTCCTGGGGGGATTCCAGCGTGTAGACAAAAGTCGTCGTACCCAGGCAGTGAAGAAACCAGGGAGCAAAGCCCCCTTTTTTTTCGTAGGCAATAAAATCTGGCCTGGTGATAAAGTTAAAGAGAAGAAAGGCCATGGCTTTTCTTATAAAGAAGCTTTTTTCCAGATCACCGGCGGAAAGTTGACCTCTCAAGACATCTCGTCTATGAAGACGATACCACAACAGTACCAGTGGATGAAAGCTCTCGATAAGATAGGGCCCTTTATAGTTATCCATAATCTCTTGGACGCGACGGGCTATATCAAAATGACTTTTCTCGGTTTTTATTTCTAGCAGAAGGGGAACCTTCCCATCTATAATTCCAAGGACTTCCTCAAGAGTAGGAACGGTCTCTTCCCCTCGGAAAAGAGGATAATTAGCCAAACTATCATAGGCTAGCTCTTCAAGCTTTACCTCTACTCCAGCCGAGCGCTTTAGGTCTTCATCGTGGTGAATTACCAACTGGTCCTTACACGCTCTAACGTCCATCTCGATGCCATAGCCATGATCACGGGCCGCTTTAAAAGCGCTTTTTGTGTTTTCCGCTGAAAAATCCCCATGAAGGCCACGGTGGGCATAGGGCCAGGCTATAAACTCTTGAAGTTTTTTCCTGTTTCTCCATCTTGGTTTCATTAGATAAAATAATAATGCACCAGCACCTAAAATAAAGTAGCCTGCTTTCTTTCTCATCTCTTTAGACTTTTCTTGTAGATTTCTAATATATCCTCTTCATCAAGTTTTGCAAAGCCCATAATGGGTGCGCCTCTTTGAAGTAAGATTTTTTTTGCCATTGTTGCTAAATCCTCTTCTCCAATACCCACTTCTTCTAGGGACATTGGAAGGCCAAGTTCACATTCGAAGAAATCTTCCAGGGCCTCTATGGCCTTTAAGGCGTCCCTGTGCTCATTGCCACTGTCGGGAAGATCAAATACATTGTAACCAAACTGAGCGATTTTCGCCTTTGTTTGCTCCGAAAGAACGTGGCGTAGAAAAGGTCCTGTAAGAATGGCTAGACCCACACCATGGGTAAGATCATAAAAGGCGCTGAGTTCATGTTCCAGGGCATGCACACTCCATGGAAGAGCCTTACCTGCACTAAGCAGGCCATTTATCGCCCAGGATCCTGCCCACATAAGATTGGCTCGGGCTGAGTAGTCTTTGGGATCTTCTAGTGCTATAGGCCCATAGTGAATGCAGGTTTTCATCAGACCTTCGGCGAAGCGATCGGCCAAATAATTTTCCTCACCCAGACTAAAGTAATTTTCCATAGCGTGGCTCATAATATCCGCCACTCCCGCAGCAGTCATTTTCCTGGAAACAGAAAAGGTATAACGGGGATTGAGTAGAGAAAACTTTGGTAACACATTGGGCGATGACCACCCGAATTTTTCTTTGGTCTCCATGTTGCTAATCACAGAAATGGCATCCATCTCAGAACCCGTAGCTGCCAGGGTAAGGATTGTCCCTAGAGGCAGTGCCTCTTCCACACTGCATGTTCCCAATACAATATTCCAAGGATCATCTTCACATCGGGCTCCAGCAGCGATGGCTTTGGCTGCATCAATAACAGAACCCCCGCCTAAAGCAAGTATAAGATCTACTTTTTCTTTTTTTGCCAGAGCGATACCCTCTCTTACCGAGTCAATGCGAGGATTTGGTTCGATACCTGGGAACTCTACAATTTCAAGACCTTTTAGAGCCTCCAAAACCTCATCATAAATACCCGCTCTTTTTACTGATTCGCCCCCATAAACTAGAAGCAGTCTTTTACCGTAGCTAGAACATTCTTTTGCTAATTGATCGGTTTTTTCTCCAAAAAGAATCTTGGTACTAATATGAAAAATAAAATCTTGCATACTACCCTCACTTTCATGACCTTTATACCCAAAAACATTTGTTTTCATGGGTTATTTGCACTTATTGTATAAATTTAAAATAAAAAGGCGCCCGGAGGCGCCTTCATAGTTTAGTACTCCATATTTGCCATTCTGACATAGCTGTCGTAACGACCTTTAGCGGATTTTGCACTTAACTCGAATAGAGCTTCTGCTTCTTCGGGGAAAGTATTCTCTAAAACAGTGAAGCGACGTTCTGTTTTTAAGAATTCTATGAAATCTGCCGTTGGTGGTTTGGAATCAAGGATAAAGGGATTTTTACCTTCATCAGCAAGTCTTGGGTCAAACCTCCACAGATGCCAGTAGCCTGCTTCAACAGCTCTTTTTTCTTGCTTTTGTGTTGTTCCCATGCCGGTAGAAATACCATGGGCAATACAAGGAGCATAGGCAATGATCAGGGAGCTTCCTGGATAGGATTCTGCTTCTTTCATAACCTTAACAAAGTGACTGGGGTTACTTCCCATGGCTACCTGGGCAACATAGATATTACCGTAGGTTGTAGCAATCATACCCAAATCTTTTTTACCAACACGTTTACCTGAAGCGGCAAATTTTGCCACTGCGGCAATAGGTGTAGCCTTGGAAGCTTGTCCACCAGTATTTGAATATACTTCTGTATCAAGTACCAGAACATTGACATCTTCACCCTGGGCAAGAACGTGATCTAGGCCACCGTAACCAATGTCATAGGCCCAACCGTCTCCGCCGAAAATCCACATGCTCTTTTTAACAAGATAATCCTTCAATTCATCTAACTTGTTAAATAGTTCCTTTGTTTTCTCGTCGGTGATTTCGTCTTTACGTGCCAAATAGCCTTTTAGGGCTTCGGCTGACTCTTTACTTGCTTCGAAATTCTCACGATTTTCAATCCAGTTTTGTGCCGCTTCCTTCATACCTTCAGGAAGTTCTCTTTCAAGAAGTTCGCCAAGATAACGAGCGATTCGCTTAGAGGTAACTCCTATTGAGGTAACCATACCAAAGCCATACTCTGCATTGTCTTCAAAGAGTGAGTTGGCCCAGGCAGGACCTTGTCCTTCTTGATTGACGGTATATGGGTTTGAAGGAGCACTACCACCCCAGATAGAAGTACAGCCTGTAGCGTTGGCAACAACCATACGCTCACCATAAAGCTGAGTTACAGCCTTAATATAAGGTGTTTCGCCGCAACCTGCACAAGCGCCACTAAACTGCATTAAAGGTGGTGCAAATTGGCTGCCTTTGAGATTGTCGCGATCCATGACTTTTTTCTCGCTAAGGCTCATTGCAAATTCCCAGTTGCCGTCTTGAAGTTCACTCTGGCTCTTCATATCTTTCATAACCAGGGCTTTGTTCTTAGCAGGGCAAACATCGGCGCAGTTTCCACAACCTGTACAGTCATAGGTAGAAACTTGAATCTTATACTGAAGTCCTTCTAATCCCTTGCCCATGGCTTTACGGGTGTTGAAGTTTTCCGGTGCATTGGCCATTTCCTCTTCGTTGACAAGGAAAGGACGAATGGCGGCATGGGGACAAGCAAAGGAGCACTGGTTGCACTGGATGCAGTTTTCAGCAATCCACTCGGGGCAATGAACAGCGATTCCACGCTTCTCATAGGCACTGGTGCCCGAAGGGAAAGTGCCATCGGCATGGTCAACAAATATAGAAACAGGTAGTGTATCGCCTTTTTGAGCTGTCATAGGACGAAGAATGTCTCTAACAAAGGCTGGCTCATCGACTTCCTCTACCACTTCAAGTTCAGCTTGAGCCCAAGAGGCTGGAATATCAAATTTCTTCAGATTAGCAATAGCCTGATCTACAGCAGCGTAGTTCATATCAACGATATTTTGTCCACCACGGCCATAGGCAGCTTCGATCTCTTCTTTAAGGAGTTTAACAGCCTGATCAATCGGCATAACCTTAGAGAGATAGAAGAATGCTGTTTGCATGATCATGTTAATACGTCCACCTAGACCAATTTCTTCTGCAATGCTTAAAGCATCGATATAGTAGAAATCAACGTTCTTTTCAGCCAAATAGCGCTTCATACTTCCGGGAAGATTTTCTTCAAGTTCCTTTGCGTCCCAAGTTGTATTAAGAACGAAGGTTCCACCTTCACGAAGTCCTTGGAGAAGGTCGTAATTATAGACATAGGCGGGATTGTGGCATGCCACATAGTCTGCCTCATCTATGAGATAGGTACTTCTAATGGGGTTATTTCCAAAACGCAAATGGCTAACGGTAATACCACCACTCTTTTTAGAGTCATAGGCAAAATAACCTTGGGCATACATATCGGTATTATCGCCTATAATTTTGATGGCAGATTGGTTCGCACCAACTGTACCGTCGGAACCAAGACCCCAGAATTTACAGCGAATGGTATCGGCATCTTCTGCACGGATAAGTTCTTTAGGCTCCAGTGAAAGATTGGTGACATCATCAACGATGGAAATTGTAAAGGAGTTTTTAGGTGTTTCGGCTTTAAGATTCTCAAAAACAGCACCCAAATGGGTAGGTGTGGTGTCTTTGCTGCCCAGACCATAGCGCCCGCCTACTATAACAGGGCTGTTTTGCTGATCTTGGAAGGCCGAGCGTACATCTAGATAAAGAGGCTCGCCAGGTGATCCAGGTTCTTTTGTACGATCAAGAACAGCAATTTTTTTAACGGTTTTAGGCACTGCTGCGAGAAACTTTTCCGTCATAAAAGGACGATATAAATGTACCTTTACAAGGCCGGTTTTTTCTCCTCTAGCATTTAAGTAATCAATGGTTTCTTCCATGGCCTGAGTAACAGATCCCATAGCCACTACAACATATTCGGCATCTTCAGCGCCATAATAGTTAAAGAGTCCGTAGCTGCGTCCTGTAATCTTTTTGATTTCTTCCATATAATCTTCAACAATACCAGGAATTCTTTCATAGTATAGGTTAGAAGCTTCTTTAGATTGGAAGAATATGTCGGGATTTTGAGCTGTTCCTCTTTGAAGAGGGGCTTCGGGTCGCAGAGCTTTATTTTTAAAGTTTTTGATAGCTTCCCAATCAACCAGTCTCTTATATTCATTATAGTCAATGACTTCGACTTTTTGTATTTCGTGGGAAGTTCTAAAGCCATCAAAGAAATGCATAAAGGGCATACCGGCTTTAATGGCAGAAAGATGAGCCACACTGGCCAGATCCACAACTTCTTGCACACTGCCAGAAGCTAAAATTGCAAAGCCTGTTTGACGTGTTGCCATAACATCAGAGTGATCACCAAAGATGGACAGTGCATGTCCGGCAATGGCACGGGCAGTCACTTGGAAAACACCGGGAAGAAGCTCGCCGGCAATTTTGTACATATTGGGAATCATAAGTAGTAAACCTTGACTGGCGGTGAAGGTAGTAGTCAGCGATCCGGCTTGCAAAGAGCCATGAACAGCACCGGCAGCACCGGCTTCAGACTGCATTTCAACTACTTTTACCATTTCATCGAAAATGTTCTTTTTACCGTTAGCGGACCACTCATCAACAACTTCAGCCATATTCGATGATGGAGTGATCGGATAGATTGCCGCAACCTCTGTAAAGGCATAGGCCACATGAGCCGCAGCGGTATTACCGTCTAGGGTCATCATTTGTAATTTACTCATAAATCCTCCTATTTTTTACGTTTGCATATACCAACATTATAAACCAGCCATCTGAAGGGGTCAACCGTTGTAAATCTAGACCTAGAAGGTCATAAAACAAGTTTCAAATACTTGTGTATCATTGAATTAACAAATGGGCAGGAAAACCCCTTTTTATCAAATTAGAAAAGCCTATAAATATTATTCGCCCTGGAGTTGGTGTAGAAGTGCTAGTTTAAGTCGATTTTGAAATATACTTTTTTTCCTCGTCGAAGAAGAGCAAAGCCTTTTTCGAAATCACCTTTCTCGCAAAGCCTTTTTGAATCATCAAGGAGTTCTTCGTTGAGTCTTAGTCCCTTTTGATCAATTAAACGTCTTCCCTCCCCCTTGCTCTTAATAAAGCCTAGCTCTAGGAGAATGTCGAGCCATTCCTGTCCAAAGAATTCTTCCTTTAGAATGGATGAAGGCACGTCATCTAAATTTCCTGCTCCGGAAAAAAGAGCTTTACTGGCCTCTATAGCACCTTCTGCTTCTTCTTTTCCATGAACCAGTTGGGTTAGTTCATAGGCCAATATTTCCTTGGCAATATTAATATTATTTTCAGGCAACATAAGTTCTTTAATTTTCTCCAAGCTAAGAAAGGTATAGCGCATCAGTAGAGTCTCCACCGAAGCATCCTCTACATTTCTCCAGTATTGGAAAAATTCATAGGGACTGGTCTTTTCACTGTCAAGCCAAAGAGCCCCCTTTTGCGTCTTGCCCATTTTGACTCCGGCGGAAGTAGTAATAAGATTAAAGGTAAGTCCATAACAGTCGGCATTTTCAATTCGTTTAATGAGATCAATCCCTCCAATAATATTGCTCCACTGATCACTACCCCCCATCTGTAGACGACAGCCCGTCGTCCTATAGAGATGAAGAAAATCGTAGGCCTGAAGGGGCATATAGCTAAATTCAAAATATGTTAAGCCCTGCTCCAGCCTTGTTTGGTAGGAATCCATCTTAATCATACGGTTAATGCTAAAATAAGGACCATAATCCCTTAAAAAGTCGATATACTTTAAATCTACAAGCCAATCGGCATTATTAAGCATTAATGCCTTTCCTTCATCAAAATCAATGAATCGACTGACCTGATCTTTAATTTTCATAGCATTATTTTCTATGTCTTCTCTTGTGAGAATTTTGCGCATATCATCCCTGCCGGTAGGATCCCCAATTAATGTAGTCCCACCACCTAAAAGTAGAATGGGACGATGTCCTGCCTCCTGCATGCGCTTCATCACAACAAGGGTTAAAAAGTGGCCGGCATGGAGACTATCGGCAGTGGCATCTATGCCAATATAAAAGGTCACTTTTTCCTTTTGAAAAAGTTCTCTTAGTTCTTGTTCATGGGTACACTGGGAAATATAGCCCCGTTCTAGTAATTCATCGTAAATATTCATATTGCCTCCTCATATAATTGTAGCTTACCAACCTTAGAATGCTTCGTCAATCACTGAAGCCAGATAAATACACTTCTTTTACAAAGTATGTTATTAAATTGTGTATTTGGTTTAAAACCCTCCTGCTATGGGTAGAATTAAATCGTATAGTAAATCTAAGAAAAGGAGCATTTCATGAACTGGTTATTACAAAATCCTATGTACTTCTGGTTGGTTTTAGGGGGCATTTTATTAATAGTAGAAGGTGTTACCTATGCCTTGGTCACCATTTGGTTTGTCGGAGGCGCACTGGTAGCTCTTCTTTTGGCATTTCTGGGAGTGAGTTTTATTTTCCAATTTGCTGCATTTATTCTTGTTTCCCTAGTGCTGCTCCTTGTCACTAGACCACTTATCAAAAGGAAACCCGGAGCAATAACCCGGACCAATGTTGATGCGGCCCTAGGTAAAACCGGAATTGTAACGAAGGAAATTACCGAACACTTCCCAGGACAAGGTAAGGTCGACGGACAAATTTGGACCATCGTTACCCCGGAAGGTCAAAGGCTAGATGTCGACAAAGAATTTGTTGTACTCTCAGTAGATGGCGTAAAACTTATCGTTAAACCCTTATAGGAGGAATCATGCCCCAAATCATCGCACTGGCCATTTTAAGTATTATTGTTCTTTACATTATCGTTAGCAATATTCGAGTTATCCCACAATCTCAATCCTATGTTATAGAAAGACTGGGAGCCTACAGTGAAAGTTGGGGAACCGGGCTTCACATAAAGATTCCCTTTGTAGATCGGATTGCCTCCCGTGTTTCCTTAAAAGAGCGAGTTGTCGATTTTGCTCCTCAACCAGTTATTACTAAAGATAATGTTACCATGATGATTGATACTGTCGTCTATTATCAGATAACCGATCCAAAGCTTTATACCTACGGTGTTGAGAATCCTCTCAGTGCTATAGAAAACTTAACAGCCACAACCCTAAGGAATATCATTGGTGATTTAGAGCTCGATGAGTCTCTTACCAGCCGAGATCTTATCAACACCCAAATGCGCAGTATCCTCGATGAAGCCACGGACCCCTGGGGAATTAAAGTGAATCGTGTTGAACTTAAAAACATTCTTCCCCCCAAGGATATCCAAGAAGCAATGGAAAAACAAATGCGTGCCGAACGTGAAAGACGTGAGTCTATTCTCCGTGCGGAAGGACAAAAACGCTCCTCTATCCTTATCGCTGAAGGTGAGAAGATTTCTCGTATCCTTGAAGCCGAAGCCTACCGAGACGCTCGTATTAAAAAGGCCGAAGGGGACTCCCAGGCCATCGTTATGGTACAAAGTGCCTATGCCAATGGTCTTGAAATTCTTCTTTCAAAGGTTCCTTCCGATGTGTTTATTCCATTAAAAGGCCTTGAAGCTTTAGAAAAAATTGCAGATACTCCATCAACAAAACTTATTATTCCATCGGATCTCCAGTCTCTGGCCGGCCTAGCTGCCAGTGCCGCTGAGATTCTTAAAAAGTAAAATTAGCCCGTCCTTGGACGGGCTTTTTCTTTAAAAAAGCCCCCACTCATTTAAGAGTAGGGGCTTTATGTTTCTTTACACGATAAACATCTTTGTCGTCATAACTTCCATTATGTCTTTACCTTCAAAGACTACTTCATAGGGGCTCACCTTGCGTACACCGGGATAAAAAGAAGCGCGGTGGGCTATGGCGTGGTCTCTAAACTGAAAACTCACATGATAGTACTGAGGTTCTTCTTGAAGGAGTTCTTCTTTTTTCTTCAATCCTTCAGTAACTCCTTTATAGATCAGCTCAAGAGCATCTTCAGGATGAATATCGAAGGTTGCATTACCTTCTCCCTTTTTTACCGCTAGGGTTTCAATGCCGGGCACTACATCCTGGGCTTCTTTACAGATCACCTCGTCGCCACTGAGAAAAACGCAGGGCACCTTATAATGATTGGCAATCTGGCGATTGAAGCTCAGCTCCGACGCGATTTTTCCATTGATACTGCAGCTGTAAACCCTTGAACGAGAAAAGCTATGGGCTAAAGGATTGCCGTCTTTTCCGCCGGGGGCATGATAGCCGATAAAAATAACGGCGTCAAAACTTTCATCTAGGCCTGCCATCATTGACAGGGGAGTAGATGTCCAGCCCCTGAGGATATTCACACCCCTAGGAAGCTCATCCAGGAGTATATTTCTAGCCGAATCGTGAGCGTCCTTTATAAGCACCTCATAACCAAGATCCAGGGCTGCCCTAGCTGCGGCAGAGACTTCCCTAGTCATCTGCTGTGCTGCCCTAATATGATCATCATGGCCTAGTTCCGTCTCATCCCAGGAAGATACTCCGGTAATGCCTTCAATGTCTGCAGAGATAAATACTTTCACGTTTTGCTCCTTTTGGCTAATTTAGCCCATACTTTTTTAATTTTTCATAGAGACTTGCCTTCGATATATCCAGGATCTCCATCATTTCTTTTTTATCCTGGGTAATGGCCTGAACTTCTTCTAAAACGGCTTTTTCAGCTTCTTCAAGACGGCTTTTTAAACTATAATCCATCTTTTCATATTTAGGAATGTTAAGGTGTTCGGGGTATATGACTTCGCCGCCACATACTATAAAACTTCGTTCCAAAACATTCTCTAGCTCCCGGATATTTCCAGGCCAGTTATAACTCATAAGATGCTGCATGGCAGAGCCAGAGATTTCCTTTTCTTTTATACCCAGTTCTTTACTTAACTTAGCTTTAATATTCATAACAAGAACGTAGAGATCTTCTTTTCTTTCCCTAAGGGTAGGGATAACAATAGGAAAGACATTCAAACGAAAATAAAGATCCTCTCTAAATTTGTTCTGGCGAATTTCTTCTGCTAAATCTCGATTGCTTGCTGCAATAATCCTAGCTCTTAATGTCTGTGGTTTACTACTTCCCAAGGGATAGTATTTCTTATCTTGAATAACATGAAGAAGTTTCGATTGGATAAAGGGGGGGATTTCAGAAATTTCATCCAGAAAAATCGTTCCGTCCTGGGCCATATCAAAAAAACCTTCCTTACCCTGGGGAAGAGCCCCGGTAAAAGAGCCCCCTTTATACCCGAAAAGTTCACTCTCAAAAAGTGTGTGGGGCAGGCTCCCGCAGTTGACCTCAACAAATGGTTTGTCTTCACTCTCAAGTCGGTGAATTTCCCGAGCGATCAAAGTTTTTCCTGTTCCATTTTCTCCCGTTATCAGGACATTACTATGGATGCCACTGGCCCTTTTTACAAGATATTTAATTTCATTCATCCTAGAAGAAATACCAATGAGCCTTTCCATGGGCCTTTCGTCACGAAGATCATCGTATTTTCTCGTATGGCTAAGACTTTCCTCTAATTCTACCAGAATTTTGTTTCTTTCTTCTAAAAGATCTCTAAGTTTTGATGCATCTCTTAGATTCACAACGACAGAGCTACCTTGGCTAAGCTCGGTACCAATAAGGCTACAAACTACCTGCCTTTGATGTACCTCGAATATTTTTGCTTCAATCTTTTCTACTTTTTTACCTAGGACTTCTCTTATGGCAACTAGAAAAGACCCCTCACCAAAGAGTTCGCTTGCCTTACAACCAATGACTCTCTGGCTTTCGCCTCGGGATTTTTTCTCCTCAAACATCTCACCTCTGAGAAGGTTTCCGATTCCCTCATCACGGTAAGAATAGCCCTTGGACTGGGCAAATTTAAGTTTTCCCTGGGGATCTAAAATAACTATATGACCAAATGTGTTCATATACTCTGCGTCATAACTCTTATTGTCAACTTCAAGTCTTAGGGTTTTGGTTCCAGTAATAATGCTACTGCGAAGTCTCAGACCATTAATCTTTGCTTCGACACTGACCTGCTCAAGATTCGCATTGCCAATAAAAATTTTATAATCGGCTTCCTTACCTCCGTAAACCCCGATTGCGATTAAAATTCCCCCTTCTTCAATTCGCCCATCATGAATGCCTAGGTGTTGAAGATCCTTTGCACACAGCTCTCCATCATCGATTCCTACGCCATTATCGGCTATAAGAACAATGTCTCCCTTTTCTATTTTGCCAGTGGGATGCTGAAAATTTATATCATAAATAATGCCCGTTATTTCCTTGGCTCTTCGATTAAATAAAACTATCTTCTCTTGATCATCGATGACTAGTAGTCCATCTTCTAAGCCATCGGCTATCTTTGTCAAATCTAACATTCTATATCTCCAAACTAATTTCTATTATTATGGAATATCTTATATTATAATAGTCGATTCTGTGGAAAATAGCAAGTTTACAGAGGAATACACTCCTTTTTAAGCTATTTTGTGGGCACGAATATTGCTTTATATATTGAATGATTCCAGGAAAAAGGAGCGACTATGAATCAACAAAATAAATTTCTTTGGGATGGTGTAGATCTTGAAGAACTGGCCAAGCGCCATGGCACACCTTTGTATGTCTATTCCATCTCAAAAATGGAGAATCAAATCAATAAGCTTAAAGCCGCTTTTACCGATAATTATCCACAAAGCCGTATTGCCTATGCATCAAAGGCTTTCTTAAATAAAGCCATGGTGGGTTTTATCAAAAAGCAAGGACTTTGTCTGGATGTGGTTTCCGGAGGAGAGCTTCAACTTGCCTTAGAAGCCGGCATGCCACCGGAGCGAATCGAACTTAATGGCAATAATAAACTTCCTTCAGAGATCGAGCTAGCTATGAAAAATCGTGTAGGACGTATTATTGTTGACGGTACTGAAGAACTTGATCTTATTGAGTATTATGGAAAAATCTATAACTATGTTGTGCCAGTACTATTTCGTATCACGCCGGGCATCACTGCCGACAGCCATGAATACATTATCACCGGAAGAAAAGATTCCAAATTTGGCTTTCCTTTGGATGAAAACCTTCTACCTCATATTGAAAAGGCTCTCAATGGAAATTTTATTGACTTTTATGGTTTTCATTTTCATTTGGGAAGCCAACTCTTTGAACATAATATCTATGTAGATGCTCTTGATCTTCTTTTTAACTATATCGATACATATCTCTCTGCTTCATTAGAAATCAAAGAACTTAATATTGGTGGGGGCTTTGGCATTAATTATCTACCGGAAGACCGTGCAAAGGGTTACGAGGAGTTTTTCCTTCCGGTACTG
>JAAYGQ010000152.1 GCA_012727635.1 Tissierellia bacterium
GTATAGGAATGGGACTTGCTACCACTGCCGTGCTTGCACTGAGCAATTTACTTATTTCTCTTTTGAGAAAAGCTGTCCCAAATAAGATACGTATACCTATCTTTGTTGTTATTATTGCTACTTTTGTATCTATCGTGGAGATGGTGATGGAGGCCTATGTGCCAGCGCTTTATGGTGCTTTAGGATTATTTATTCCTCTTATCGTAGTCAACTGTATAATCCTTGCCCGGGCCGAAGCCTTTGCCTCGATAAATAAACCGATAGATTCTCTTCTCGATGGTCTGGGCATGGGCATTGGCTTTACCCTTTCTCTAAGCCTTTTGGGACTGATTCGTGAAATATTGGGAACGGGCCAATTAACTTTGTTTGGAATGCGCTTGCTAAACCTGGGGATTCAACCTACCATCACCATGATTTTGCCCCCGGGAGCCTTTCTTGTACTTGGGCTACTTATTGCACTTAAAAATGCCATGAGCGCTAAGAAGGAGGCATAAATGGAAAATGCAGGGATTATGACAATTATAATTAGTGCTATTCTTGTAAATAACTTTACTATGAGCAGATTTCTTGGAATATGTCCATTCCTTGGAATGAGTAAAAAGGTAGAAACAGCCCTGGGTATGGGACTTGCCGTTACCTTTGTTATGGCCATGGCTGGAACTTTTACCTATTTTGCAAATAAATATTTACTGATTCCCCATAATATGGGTTATCTGAAGACCGTTATGTTTATACTTATTATTGCTTCCCTAGTGCAGTTCGTAGAGATTGTTCTAAAGAAAATTCTACCTTCCCTTTATCAGGCTCTAGGGGTTTTCCTTCCTCTTATTACGACAAATTGTGCTGTTTTAGGGGTAACCTTACTCAATGAACAATACGGTTTTAATTTGATTGAATCCGTTGTGCACTCCACAGCGGCAGCCCTGGGCTTTACGCTGGCGATTGTTCTCTTTGCCTTTATTAGAGAACAGATGGAAATTAACGATGTTCCTGAACCCTTCAAAGGTTTTCCCATTGCTTTGATTACAGCAAGTCTTCTAAGCTTTGCCTTTTTAGGATTTCAAGGGATGATCTAGGAGGAAACCATGGATCTTATGAATATGCTTTGGCCCGTGGGCAGTTTAGCTGTGCTCGGGATAGTTTTCGGAGCGTCTTTGGCCTTTGCTTCTCAAAAATTTGCCGTTAAAGTGGATGAACGAGTAGAGAAAGTAGATGCAGTTTTACCCCAGGCTAACTGTGGGGGCTGTGGATATCCTGGCTGTGCCAGTTATGCCCAGGCCGTTGTAGGGGGAGCCGCCATTGATCTTTGTTCTGTTGGAGGAGCACCGGTCACAGCAGAGATTGCACGAATAATGGGCGTTGATACCATTGATAGCGACAAACGTATGGTGGCTAAGGTAAAATGTATGGGTGGAGTCCACTGCCTTGATGAGGCAGTCTATGAGGGTATTAGTGGCTGTCTGGCCAAAACCTTTGTTGCTGGGGGACCTAAAGCCTGTAAAGAAGGATGTCTTGGCGATGGAGATTGTGTCGCCGCTTGTCAATTTGATGCTTTGCATATCAATGAGTTTGGTGTGGCTCAAGTTGACCCTATAAACTGTGTTGGCTGCAAAATGTGTGTGGGAGCTTGCCCTAAGGGAATAATTGAAATGGTACCGGATTCCTGCCGCGTTCATGTGCTTTGCAGTAACAAAGAAATTGGTCCCCAGGTAAAGAAAAATTGTTCTGTGGCTTGCATTGCATGCCGCCTTTGTGAGAAGGCCTGTAAATTCGATGCCATCCACGTAATTGATAATCTTGCCCGAATTGATTATGATAAATGTGTCAATTGTATGCTTTGCGCGAAAGCTTGCCCTACGGGAGCCATTGAAGCCATTAAGCCGGCTAAGAAAGTTGTTCCGGTGGAGTTGCAACTTCAGAAGTAAAAAAAGAGTCGACCTAGGTCGACTCTTTTTAAAAGTGTTTATTTATTCAAAAAAAACATTTTCAGTTCTGTGAAATCCTTATCCTCAAGCCGAGAAAGATTGTTTCGAATAAGCTCGTAGGCCTGGGGTTCTAGAAAAAAATCCAAAGAAAGAAGATTTTCTTCTTCCTTTTCATAGTTTAGGTATAGCCGTTGTTTTTGTTCATCATAGTAGATTTGCCACTGGGTGCTGGGATGCTCCTTGACCAGAGCCTTATATAAAATTTCTTGTAAAGGAAGGGGTAGACGATCTCTAAAAAACTGTAAAACAACCAGGCCTTCTTCTCTTAAAGAAAGCATGTTTTTCTCCTCTTTGATTAGCTCACTCTTGATTAAATCCGATAGGATAAGCTCAACTTCCAAAGGTTTGAAAAGGCCTAATGATATCATTATTTCATGGGCGCTATCCTTAGAAAGAGGCTTATTATTCAGATCAAGAAGGTGGAGAATACATAGTTTTTGTTCAATATCCATGGTTATTTATCTTTCTTATTTATTTCAAGGCATCGTAATAGATCATTCTATCTAGTATTCACTATAGCACAAAGGGTTTTTACCGACAATAGGAGGCTGTTATGCAAATACGTTACGAGATTATTATTATAGTGTTTTTGTTTGTGATACTGGCTTCGATTCAGTATACACTGCTTCAGATTTTAGATGAAATAAGAAGAATACGTCAGAAAAGCAAATAGCTTTTTCCAAGGTGGAATAATGGGCTATATTTTGTTGAAAAAAATATTAAACCTGCTAAAATAGTTTTGATAGGAGGTTATTATGCATAATATATTTCATTTAATTATTGGTGCACCTGGCAATGATATGATATTTCTATCAAGGCGTGATGAAGATCGGTTTCTGGATTATGCCCGGATATACAAAGAACGATTTTCTATTCATCTTCTAGCCTATTCATTAAAGAAGGACTGTGCTAACTTTCTAGTCTATGATCGCTTAGATAAGCGGGATTCTTTCGCCAAACACCTTGTTGAAGCCTATGGTTACTATTTGCAACTCATGCAAGAACGTGAAGTTCGTCTCGTTAAAAAAATCTTTTCACTAGAATCCATGGAGAAATATATGCAACTTATGCGATTTTTGCATAGCGAAGGAAGGAACTCTTTTAAATCTTATCAAAATTATTCACGATATGTGAAAGAAGACCTTCTAGACATTTCTCTTGTTCTCAATTCCTTTAGCTATTCCCATAAAGGCGATAGAAATTTATTGTTAAATGAACTGGCAAAGGAGCCCAGTGGTGTCTATGCCCTTGAATTTAAAAAGCACGAAGTTTTTAAACGTGACAAATTATTTAAGCGCAGAGAACGCGCCTATGAATTTATGGAGAATTTCTTAAACGAGAAGGACATAACTAGAGAAGAGTTTCTAAAAGGGAACTTTGATGAAGAAAAGAAATGCCTGATTCGTCGTTTTAGAGAGGAAACAGATTTAAGCTTTCGCGATATAGGCCATGTATTGGGGATGAGTCATACCACCGCTATACGCCTTTACAATGAATCTAGGGATTAGAAGGTCGCTAATCATAGATCTTAGTATCTTTATATAATAAGATGAATTGCGATATAGGAAGTTTTCACTTTTGTTTTTTTCAGTTTGGTTGGCTGTAGATTGCTCACTTGCTCTATCCCCTTATAGAGTTGTTTGACAAAGATTGAATAGGATTTTTTGACTCAATCTACCTAATATGCATTATTCCACAAACAAATAAAAATTAGTTGCTATGTGGATTTGTTAATGAAGGTTGTGAAGTATAGATTCTATTTGTGATAGCTTTCACTTTAGATATGATTTAGGAAATAGCTAATAAATGGTGCTATAGTTATACAAAGCTGATGAGCATCTGGGTAAGGATGTGAACAACTATTTGACGCAAGCAGGTATTCCGGAAGAAGGAATTTCTCGCATTATTAATTGGCTATTTGATTTCTACACTAATCAGTGGATTCACTAAAGTATTTTATAATCTTTTCTTAGATCCCTTTGATTTGTTTCTTTTTGCAAAATTTATGTGCATATGGACCATGTCATATTTTAATGCAAGAAAAAGGACATCTCTATTTTCTAAGTTAAAACAAAACAATAATGAATATATCTTTATAAGCTATTTTACTAGAATGACTAATCTACTACAGAGGTAAGTATAATAAAAGCTACGGACAGTTTGAAGTGTTCTTAGCTTTTATTGTAATTTTACATTTCGATGAATATTCTATAAATCACATTACATTGACCCCTAAGTCGACAGTCCCCGGTGATGATAGTTTAAAATTATGTTTTTCCTCAAAATATTTATTTCCCTGATGATTTATATAGTTGCAATCCTAGACTATCCCAGCAAAATACGCAGGAGCTAGTATTTAACTTATTAGATTTAGAGCACTGCTTTATAAATCGTATTATTTTTATCCTTTTTTTTATAAAACATTAGACGATTTTTAATAAAAAGGGTATTATGAATTCAATACTTAAATGGCGAATAAATTTAAATAAGATAATTTAAAGGAGATGATTATGCAGCATCGAGGTGAAGTGCTCTTTGATCGCAATGAAATTCAAGCGATGGTAAAGAAGCTGGGGGCAGTTTTAACTGAAGAGTATAGAGATAAAAATTTAATGGTAATCAGTCTATTAAAAGGGGCCTTTGTTTTTACAGCAGATTTAATTCGTGAAATCAAACTTCCTCTAGTGGTGGAGTTTATGATTACCTCCAGCTATGTCGATAAAAGTACGAAATCTACAGGTTTTGTAAATATTCTGCAGGATGTCAACCGAGATATTACCTCCTTTGATATTTTAATTGTCGACGATATTATCGATTCAGGCTATACAATGAAACATGTATATGATGTTTTATCTAGTCGTGGGCCCAGAAGTATAAAAACCTGTACTCTTTTGGATAAGCCTATTCGGCGACAAACTCCCTTTGAATGCGACTATATTGGCACCAGTGTGGATGATCATTTTATCGTTGGCTATGGTCTGAATCTTGGGGATTATTATCGCAATGAAGATCATATTTTTATTTACAAGGAATAAAAAAAGCAGGTTTAGCCTGCTTTAATTTTTTCTAAGACGGATAAAATCGCCCGAAGAAGGGGTTGTTGAGGATCCTTTGTGGATATCCATAGATGGATACCACTATCTAAACTCAAATCCCGGCGATAACGTCTTAAAACAAGATCCTTTTCTAAATCAAATGTTCCAAGATCCTTTTGACTGTAAACCGAAGCTACCACTCTTAATTGAGTAAGCAATTCTTCGGTGTTAAAGGGTCTAGCCATGGTGATATTGAAAAAGTAATTGTGCAAGGGGCTGGCGTTGTATTCTTTATGGGTCACTGTAATTCGAAGGCTATCATTATCGAGAATTTTTGACATTTCATTTATACTATTGATTTCTGAGGTATCGTAATCATTTTGCAAAAAAAAGTCTTTATTGGGCTCTTTATCCTGAGATATGATACTGACCCTTTTGATATGGAACCGACGGTCAAGGCTGTGGATTACCGGCACAAAGAGGGCTGTATCAAAGCTGGGTAAGCTGACTAAATTATGTTTTAATACAAGCTCATCATTTACTGGGGGTAAAATCAGAGGAATTGTGGGGTCACTTATAAATGCTCCCGTGGTATCGATGATTTTTAAATCAAGAAGCTCTGTTGCTAGGATTGCTTCTTGGTAGTCTTCTTGAGGAAAAAAAATCACTACTTCGGGGGCATCAAATTTCAAGTTATCCCCCTTAATAGGTAGTACGGGAATCTCTTCGCCCTTAAACTCAATAAGCGGACTTAAATCACTGTTATGGTAAAAGCTTAGGGTCCAATGATCATCGCTATTTCTTAATAAATCAATAAATGCCTCGGCTAAGGGACTCCGAGGTCCGACAATTGCTATTTTCATACTTCCCTCCAAGAACATTATAGTATAAAGAGAAGATAAAGAAAAGTCTTACTTAAAAGGAGAACCATGTATAAAGAATTTGCACGTATATACGATATTTTGATGAAGAATTTTCCCTATGAGGACTATCAAAATATCATTGAGAAACTGCTACCACCCCGAGGCAAAATCTTGGAAATCGGATGCGGTACAGGAAAGATGACCCATTATTTTTTTCATAGGGGAGCCGAAGTCCATGCCTTGGATACCTCGCCAAATATGCTCAGCTTCGCAAAACGAAATCTTCCTGGAGTAAATTTTTATTTAGGAACCCTTGAAGAAATGGATATGGGAGGTTTCGACCAAATTTTCGCCTGTGTTGATGTTGTTAATTACTATCTTAGTGAAGAGGAACTCAGACTTTTCTTTGCCAGTGTAAAGCGCCACATGAAGGGAGAGTTTTTGTTTGATCTAAGACACCCTAGTGCCATGGAAAGAGACTTAGCAAATCAGACATTTTTCTATGAAGAAGAGCTGGGGGATTTACTTTGGATAAACGAAAGAGAAGGAGATATTCTGTTTCAAGAAATTATTTTATATTGGAAAGAAAACAATGCCTATATAAAAAGTTCAGAAGAGCACGCTCAAAAAATATGGGCACCAGAGATGGTGGAAAGATTAATTGTTGAAGCAGGACTGCTAGTGAAAGAAAAGATCGAAAATCCCGAAAGAATCTACTATCTTTGCGGTTTGACAGAAGCGGAGCCGGGGTAGTATAATAGCTAGGAGCAGTGACGAAAGACGAGTACTTTGGATGTCATAGGGTTACAGAAAAAGGCGATGATGAGAAGCCTTCCAAACACCAAAGGAAAACCACTTTCTAGCTTCGGGTAAGTAGCTATGGTGAAATCCCGACGTAGGATTGCGTTAAATCATTAGAGATATCGTATGATAAAATAGGTGGAACCGCGGATACGCCCTAGTAGGGCGTATTTTATTTTAGGAGGAAGTCATGATAAAGGTTACATTTCCCGATGGAAATATAAGAGAGTACGAAAAAGGTGTGGAACTCTACCAGGTGGCAAGGAGCATTTCCGAAGGACTTGCAAGAAATATGCTTGGTGCCCTAGTCAATGGAACCACAAGGGGCATGCAAGAAACACTCAAAGAAGACAGTTATGTCGAATTTGTGGATTTTAATCGGCCCGAAGGACGCAGTATATTTTGGCATACCAGTGCCCATATTATGGCTCTGGCAGTGCAAAGATTATGGCCCGATGTAAAATTTGCTATCGGCCCTGCTATTGATGATGGTTTCTACTATGATTTTGATACCGAGCACCGTTTTACCCCCGAGGACTTATCTGCTATTGAAGCTGAAATGGAAAAAATTATTAAAGAGGGCCATGAGCTAAAGCGTTTTGTCATGGATCGTCAGGAAGCTCTGGATAAATTTGCAAAGGAAGGGGAAGTTTACAAAGTAGATCTAATTGAGAACTTTCCTGAAGGGGAAGAAATTTCCTTCTATGTCCTTGGCGAATTTGTCGATTTATGCCGTGGTCCCCATTTGAGGGATATACGAAAGGTAAAAGCCCTAAAACTTTTGAGTATTGCTGGCGCCTACTGGCGAGGCGACGAAAAAAACAAAATGCTCCAGAGAATTTATGGAACAACTTTTGAGAAGAAAAAGAGCCTGGAAGATTATCTTAGAAGATTAGAAGAGGCCAAAAGGCGTGATCATAGAAAACTGGGTAAAGAGATGAAGCTTTTTAGTATTCATCCAGAAGGCCCAGGTTTTCCTTTTTTCCATCCCAAGGGAATGATCTTAAGAAATATCCTTGAAAACTATTGGAAAGAAGAACACCAAAAGGCTGGCTACGGTGAGATTAAAACACCCATTATTCTTAATGAATCCCTTTGGCACCAATCGGGGCACTGGGATCACTACAAAGAAAATATGTATTTTACAACCATTGATGAAGGAAATTATGCCGTAAAACCCATGAATTGTCCTGGAAGTATTCTGGTTTACAA
>JAAYGQ010000153.1 GCA_012727635.1 Tissierellia bacterium
AAAGTTAAGAATTTTTGGGAATGACTATCCAACGGTGGATGGTACAGGGGTTAGAGATTACATTCATGTAGTGGATTTGGCTAAAGGTCATGTGGTAGCAATTGAAAAACTGACAGAAGGTGTTCATATTTATAATCTTGGTACCGGTCAAGGTACTTCTGTTTTACAGCTTGTAGAGGTCTTTGAAGAAGTTAATAATATCAAGGTGCCTTATGAAATAGTGGCACGAAGGCCCGGAGATATAGCAGAGTGCTACGCAGACCCAAGTAAAGCTGAAAGAGAGCTTGGTTGGAAAGCAAAATTGGGGATAAAAGAAATGGTACGAGATGCCTGGAGATTTGAGAAAAATTATATAGAGTAGGAATTTGTACCGTGTAACTATTAAATTTAGATGAACACATTAGAATGGGAGGGATTTGCTTGAGAATTCAAGAAGATTTTATATTAAAAGAAGTTGCGGGAAGTTATGTAGTGGTGCCGGTAGGAGAAAAATTAGTTGATTTTAGTGCAATGATTACTTTAAATGAAACCGGAGCTTTTCTTTGGGAAAAATTAAAGGAAGAAAAATCTGTTGATCAGCTGGTGGACGACTTGCTAAAGGAATATCATGTAGATCCCTCAGTTGCAAAATCTGATGTTGAGGAGTTTGTACAGCTTTTAAGAAATGAAAAGCTACTCATTGAATAGATGGATAATAAAATGAAAAAAGTAACATTTGTAAAAATGGAGGCTTTATCCGGCTTAATATTGGATACCATTCAGAATGAGGGCAAGCTAAAACTTACCGTAACAGGGAATAGTATGTATCCGCTATTAAGGCATGGAATAGATAGCGTAGTGCTTAAAAGTGTACAGCATATCAAGAAATATGACATATTACTTTATAAAAGACAAAACGGTGCCTATATATTACACAGAGTTATAAAAATAAAAGATAGCATTTTATATATTGCTGGAGATAATGAAAGCAATATTGAGTACCCTGTTTATCTAGATCAGGTTTTAGCCGTCGTAGAAGGATTCTACAGAAAGGAGCAATACATTTCATGTAAGAATCTTTTTTATAAACTATACTGTGTATTTTGGGTAATGGTTATACCTTATAGACATCAAATGATAAGGTTGTTGAAGAAAATACGTTTTTGTTGGAGAAGGCTAAGGAGAAAGAAAAATGGGAACTAACAATTCACCACTTAAATGGATATATACTCATTCAAGACACACTTTAATTCATCTTTTGATGCTCACATGTATAGGTGTTTTGATTTCTTACTTTGGCGTCAATCTTGCACTGGTTTCCCGTGATGTGATTGATGTAGCAACACATAGAACGGAAGGGAATCTTATTCACGAGAGTGTACGTCTTGGCCTTCTTATTATCCTTCAATTATTATTTCAGATATTCAGTTCCACAATAGGAGTTTATGTAACGGGCAACCTTAATGTTTCGTTCAAAAGAAGACTGTTTTCATCTCTTCTTTATAAGGATTGGAAAAGTGTTTCTAAGTATCATTCTGTAGAGCTTTTAAATCGAATTAATGATGATATCAATATTATAACGACAGCAGTAGTGGGGATTATCCCAAAT
>JAAYGQ010000154.1 GCA_012727635.1 Tissierellia bacterium
AAATCTATGCTGGATTTAGTAAAACCCATTTCCGGAAAAGTAAGTTTCAATGGACAAAGCTATAAGGACTACCGAAAACACATCGGCTACGTACCCCAAAGCGAGAGCGTTGACTGGGACTTCCCCTCCAATGTTCTGGACGTGGTAATGATGGGAACCTACGGAGATCTAGGCTGGTTTAAGCGACCCAATCTAAAACACCGCACTCTGGCTCTAGAGGCCCTAGAGAAGGTCGGTATGAGAGAATATGTCCACCGACAGATCTCTCAATTATCCGGCGGCCAACAACAAAGAGTCTTTCTAGCCCGGGCCCTGGTTCAAGACGCCGATATTTATTTTATGGATGAACCCTTTAAAGGCGTCGATGCCAAGACCGAAGGAACCATCATTAAACTCTTAAAGGAACTAAAAAATAGAGGCAAAACCCTAATCGTCGTTCATCACGATTTACAAACCGTGGAAGAATATTTCGACTGGGTTGCCCTGCTAAATAGACAAATTATCGCTGTGGGACCGGCCTCGGAAGTATTTACCGATGAGAACATCAATAAAACCTACAGAAGCACAGGAAAAATCTTGAAAAGGTAGGTGAGAGTTTTGAATGTATTTGAATTAATTATGACGGACTATACCCTTCAAGTGGTATCCCTGGGTTCGGCTCTGCTGGGCATTATCAGTGGGGTTTTAGGAAGCTTTGCCGTGATTCGCAAGGAAAGTCTTCTAGGGGACGCCGTATCTCACTCGGCTTTACCGGGAATTGCTCTGGCCTTTTTATTTACCGGAACAAAAAATACGGAAATACTACTACTGGGTGCCCTAACTTCCGGACTCCTATCCACTGCCATTATTATGGGAATCAGTAAGTACTCAAAGATAAAATTTGACAGCGCCCTAGCCTTAATTCTTTCGGTGTTTTTTGGAGGGGGTCTTGTACTGTTAACCTATATCCAAAAAATACCCAATGCCAATCAAGCCGGTCTGGAAAAATTTATCTTTGGCCAGGCTTCAACGGTACTGCTAAGGGATGTAAAGATCATTGCTCTGCTGGGGGCTGGACTGCTACTATTAGTGGCATTGTTTTGGAAGGAATTTAAAATCGTATCCTTTGACATCGATTACGCCCAGAGCCTGGGCTTTGATACAAAAAAGATTACCGCCCTTTTGTTTGCCATGATCGTTACCTCCATTATTATTGGTCTTCAAACCGTTGGGGTCATCCTAATGAGCGCCATGCTAACTGCCCCGGCGGTAGCGGCCAGGCAGTGGACGGACAAACTTTCAGTGATGGTGCTCCTATCGGCTCTCTTTGGCGCCCTAGCCGGCCTGGGAGGAACCGTCCTTAGCTCCGTGGTTTCGAGACTTCCTACGGGTCCTATGATTGTAATCATTATCAGTTTGATTGTGTTAATCAGCCTGACACTGGCACCCAACCGAGGACTTATATGGCGATTTTTACGGCAAAAGAATAATAAAAAAAGCATCAGTGCCGATCAGTCCCTGGCCAATCTCTACCATTTGAAGTTGGACTCCCCCCAGTCCCAGGGATATGAAATTCCTTTGATTCGCCCCAATTTGGCCCAGAAGAAAAATGGTGAACAGATCGTTAAAGAACAGCTTGCCTGGTTAACCAGTAAGAACTTAGTAAGGGAAGTAAATCCAAGTAGATGGTCCATTACCGATAAAGGTATGGAGTATATTGATACTTACTTCAAAGAGGAGGTTTAAATGTCAGCAGGACTTGAAATACAACTCATCGCCATTATCGTTGCCATTGCCTGCTCTCTTCCTGGAGTATTCCTCGTGCTAAGAAGAATGTCCATGATGAGTGACGCCATCACCCATACCATACTACTGGGAATCGTTGTTGCCTTTTTTATAACAGAGAGTTTGACTTCTCCCCTTCTGATCCTTGGAGCCGCCCTAATGGGTGTCTTTACGGTGTTTTTAACCGAAACCCTTAATGGCACAGGGCTAGTATCCGAGGACTCTGCCATCGGCGTGGTCTTTCCTCTACTCTTTAGCATCGCTATTATTATTATTTCAAAATATGCCGGAGCCGTTCACCTGGATACGGATTCGGTGCTACTGGGTGAGCTGGCCTATGCCCCCTTTAATCGCTTGACTCTATTTGGCAAAGATATGGGCCCCAAGGCCCTTTATTCCATGTCGGTGATTTTGCTATTAAATCTAGTCTTTATTGTGGCTTTTTTTAAGGAACTTAAGATTGCAACCTTTGATCCGGCCCTAGCTACAATACTGGGCTTTACTCCGGCGCTGCTACACTATAGTTTAATGACTCTAGTGTCAATCACCGCCGTAGGTGCCTTCGAATCCGTCGGATCCATTCTAGTTATCGCCTTTATGATAGGACCCCCTATTACTGCCTATCTAATGACCGATGATCTAAAGCGTATGGTGATGCTAAGTGCTTTAGTGGGGTCCATAAACGGGGTCCTAGGCTATCAAATGGCCGCCTACTTTGACGTTTCCATTGCCGGCTCCATGGCAGTGATGACGGGGCTGGTGTTTTTCCTGGTATTTGTCTTTGCTCCCGATAAGGGACTTGTATCCATTATTCGAAGAAGATCTTCACAAAAAATTGAATTTGCACAAAAGTCCCTACTCTTTCATATCTTAAACCATGAGGGCGACCCAAACGAAGCCCTCGAACTGGGAATAAATACCATTTGTCAGCATGTCAACTGGGAAATGGACTTCCTAAATAAAATGCTAAGCAGTCTCAAAAAAGAGGAAAAGATCTTTATGGATGGAGATATTATTCGACTCACTGCCCAGGGAAAAGATTATGCCATTAAAAGCTACGAGGAGATCATTTCGGAATTTTAAAGTATACAAATTAAGAGGCATTTATTGCCTCTTTTTTTAAGTGGAAAATCTCTTACGTTGCACCCATAACCCCTGCAGCAGTTTGACCTTGCCCGGGATAATGGCTACAATCAATGTAAAGCACAACACAAACTAGATAAAGGAGGATAGATTTGTCTAAATTTAAAACCAGTGATAATGTAGAAATTTGTTACCAAGCAAAAGGGGAAGGAAAGCCCATTGTACTTGTTCATGGATGGTCCCAGACCAAAGAAGTCTTCGCGGCCCAAATAGAAGCCCTTAGTAAAAACTTTAAAGTGATTTCCTACGACCATCGAGGCCACGGTGAATCAGAGAGAACGCAAATAGGACTCACTTTAGATAGACTGGCAAAGGATTTAAAGGAGCTCATTGAACATCTAGAATTAGATAAGGTTTTGGTAGCCGGTTGGTCCATGGGAGCTTCCACTATTTTTAACTATGTCAAAGACTACGGCGTAGAGCATTTAGCGGGAATTGTACTATTTGATATGACTCCCAAACTACTAAATGATGATCTGTGGAAAATGGGCCTATGGCATGGCCAGTACACACTAGATCATGCTCTTGTGGATATGACCACCATAGCCAATGATTTCGCGGATTTTGGGGCACCCTTCTTTAAAAGAGTAGCACCCTATATGAGCCAGGAAATGATAGATGAGGCCATGGTAGAAACCATGAAAAACACGCCCCATGTAATGAACGCTTTTTGGCTTGCCATGGCGGTCAATGACTATAGAGATATCTTAAAGGATATGACAGTGCCCACTGTAATCGCCTATGGAGAAAAGAGCACTTTATACTCGGCAGATACGGCTGAGTATTTAAATCAGCAAATACCCCATTCGAAATTAGAAGGATTCCCCGGTTGTACACATCTTCTGGTAATGGAGAACCCTGATAAAGCATCTGGGGTAATTGCAGAGCTGGCGGCGGAAGTTTTCTAAGTCTAATCCCTGCGTATTTTTAATAAAAACAAGCTCTACATTTTCTGTAGAGCTTGTTTTTATATTGCGACAAAGGTATTTAAAAGAGGAGCTTCTATGGTTTTTTCTTTTTCCAGATAGGCCTTTAATACATCCACAGCCAGCATATCTAAAGACTTTCTCTGGGAGCCGTATTTCTCCGGCACCCCCTGGGTGGTAACAAAGGCTACCTCGTATACTCTATCGTACTCAAGAGGTTTTCCTTGGACAAATAGATACTGAATTCTTTGGCCAAAATCGTTTTCAATCTTAAAGTACATGTTGATCCCCAGGGCACGTTTTACGTATCCACCCATTTGCTCGTAGGGGTCCTTGGCAAAGGTTCTTTCTAGATTTTCTTCCAGCATATCCCAGATTTCTCTACCCCTCAGTTGTACCTTAGAAAGCGGTGGGTTCACCGGAATAATATTGTATAGATCATTCAAAGTGATATCCCCTTGGGGTATCGGGGCACCATATCTCCACCCATTGGAAAAGGCGATTTCAGCTCCGGCATAATCGATGATCGCATTGAGCAAAAAGTTGTCCATGGTTGATTCTAAGACAAGGTTTCGGTTTAAATCCGTTCTCGTTTTGCCCAGTACGACTTCAAGTTTTTCTCTATAAGGCTCCATGGCTTTATCCACTAAACGTTTCATTTGGGAGTCTTCTTTGATGTTTTCATCTAGAACTACTAGTTTATGACTCCAGTCCACTATTTTTTTATCTTCAACGATGATATCCAAATGGCCTAAAAAACTACCATGACATCCCGACTGAATAATAATAGTACCATCTACCAGTGTGGGTTCATAGCTTCTATTGTGAGTATGGGCACTTAAAAGTAGGTCAATGCCAGGAATTTCCCCGGCCAGTTTGACTTCCTGGGGAAAACCCAGGTGGGACAGAACAACGACCAGATCAACTCCCTTTTCCTCTTTAAGCTCCTTTATATACCCTGGTAATTCTTCCTTTCCCAGGGTGAAATACAGTCCCTTGCTAAAGTGAGGCGGCATGGTCTTATCCACAATGTTGGAGGCAATTCCTATCACTCCTACTTTAAGGCCGTCTATATCTTTCACTAGAAAGGGATCAAAAGCCAGTTTCCCCGAGGCTTTATCATAGACATTTATTGCCAGCATAGGATAATTTAAATCCTTTTGGAGGTCTTTTAAACCCTGGGGACCATAGGCGAAATCCCAGTGGCCCGTCATAGCATCAAGGCCCAGTTCATTTAGAAGTGGAATTAGAATTCTACCCCTAGTCTCAACAACGGCATAGGTGCCATGGAAAGTATCTCCCCCATCTAAAAACAGGAGCTTTCCCTCTTTTTCTTTTCCTATATCCTTTAGATAGCTTGCTATCCTAGGATACCCGCCCGCTCTAATATATTTAGAGTGATCTCCTTCAAAAAAATGTTCCCAGTGTTCTTGCATATAGCCATGGGAGTCATTTAATTGAATAATGGTTAAATTTTTCTTACTCATGAAATTCCTTCCTTGCTTTTCTTGCTAGAAAAAGAAGTTTAACCGGTCTATACTTCTTTATAGCTTAACAAAATTATCCTTTGTCTTTTAGCTAGTATTTCCATTTGTAACCCTGTAGAAGCTTAGCTCTGCTAAATATCCATCCTAGGATAGATTAACCTACCCTTGTCAATAACCGCCTCTGCCCCGTACAAGGACAAGCTATGTTCTATTAACTCGCTTTTCCCAATGATGTGAAACACCCTCTGGCCTCTATAGACCAGGCTATTGGAAATAATTAGGCGGTGACAGCGCCAGGGAAGGGCTTCAGCACAGACAACACAGATGATTTGCTCCATAGAGAGACGGATCAATTTCTCGATCCCCTTTTCATATTCCTCGGTGAGACTATAGGCAGCATAGTTTCTAAAGGACGCCTTGTCCCATCCAGCCACTAGGGCTTCATCGCTAGCGGGGTCTCCTTTGCGTCGACCACCAAGTTCCGGTAGATGTATATATTCTAATCCATTGTCCCCAAGCCACACCCTCATGTTTTCTTTGTTAAACTGAGGCACGTATCTACTGCCGGGATAGGACCGAACATCCACCACCAGCTGAATCTTATACTGCTTCATTAGTAACACAAATTCTTCTATTGTATAGGTTGAATGCCCCATGGTGTAAATATTCACTTGCTCACCACCTTTTCTTGTAATCATCTATTTGTAAAGATACCCATTATCATCCCCTGCAAAAGAAAACACACAGGATCCATTGCTTCTTCCTGTGTGTTCTTAATTGTATTTCTATTTTCCCGCTCTTTATAGACCAGGCAAAAGTTTTGATTCCGGTGAAAGTGAACCTTAGCCCAGCAAGGAAAGCCTCTTTAGGCTAGACCCTAGCCCAATGGGAAGGCTATAGTTTTTGAACCACAACACCGATGGCTCCCGGGCCTGTATGAACCCCTAGAGCCGGACTGATTTCTCCGTCCACCAGGATCTTGTAATTAGGTAGACTGGTGATCAGCGAAGTCCTAATTTTGTCGGCCTTGTTTTGAACCCCAGCATGGACCACGCCCAAATTATACTTTTGGCTATCACCAATAAACTCAATGGCCAGTTCCAGTGCCTTGTTTAAGGCTCTACTTTCACCCAGGGTTTTTGAAACCGTATAGTAAATTCCTTCTTCATTGCAAGATATAATGGGCTTCATACTGATGGTCTCTCCAAGAATCGAGGCAACAAGGCCTATTCTTCCCCCCTTTTGCAGATACTTTAAAGTCGACACACAGAAGAAAACTCTAGAATTGCCTGTGTTTTCAGTTAGGGTTTTCTTAAGACTTTCCCAGTCCATTCCTTCTTCGATATATTGTGCGGCTTGAATGGCATTAAAGCCACTGGCTATAGAAATGTTTTTTGAATCCACTACAAAGACATCCAGATCCTCTTGCTCTTCTCCTAGCATTCGAATGATGTTATAGGTACCACTTAAACCACTAGAGATCGTAACGGCTAAGACTCTTTCATAACCATCGACTTTAATCTGGTCAAAGATACTTTGAATCATAGTGGGGCTAGGCAGCGACGTTGAAGGAATTTCACTTTCAAGCCGTCGGTAGACTTCCTCGGCACTGATATCTACTCCATCGGTGTACTGCTCGTCTTTATAGTTTATAGTTAAAGGAGCTACATACATCTTGTACTTTTTAACCATTTCCTTTGGTACATCAGAACCCGAATCCACTAAAATGGCTATCTTTTGAATGTTCATCTTTTGCGCACCTTTCTTTCTTTGATATAAGCTAACAGTCTAGGTCTATAGCCTATCTTTTGATTTTATTATATCAAAGAAAGTCCATAATATAAGCTCATAGTTTAAATCATTTTTATATATTATACTTATTATTAATCCGAAGAAATAGGAATACAATCAAATTCTGTGCTGAGTTCTACAGATACCTCAAGCTCTGACCCATTACTCCTGCCGATAAGCTCCGGCAGTGTATTCTGGAAATAGGCTCAGCAGCCATCCTTTGTGCCTCTCTTAGAAGCTATGGTCTTACCCATTCTATTCCCCCGAGTAATTTAACTCCCAGGTATTGCCGAATTTATCACAAACACTTCCAAACATTTTACTCCAAAAGGTTTCTTCTAGCTCCATTTCTACTTTTCCCCCTTCTTTTAATTTATCAAATAGTTCTTTAATATACTCCTTGTTGTCGTCACTCACTACAAGACTTATAGAGTTTCCTTTAACCAAGGGGCCGCTATTCATATCGGGGTGAATATCAGAAAACATTACATAGGTGCCATGAATCATAAGGCTTGTATTTAAAATTAAGCCTGTGTTATTTCCCTCATCGGTTATATCTTCATAGGTCATTATCTCATTTTTCTTTGTACTAAACACTTCTGAGTAAAAATCTACGGCTTCCCTGGCATTTCCATCGAAATACATATACACTTCCAGTGCCACTTTGCTCTCCTTTAAAAAATTATTTGGTCATCTTACTATTACCCATGGTTAATCCCAAAGGTAAACTGGACATCTCTTGAAAAGAAGAAGGTTTTATGAGCGAGTGCATTTCTCTAGGTAAACTGGACTGGTAAAAACGGAGTTTTAGGGTTGTTTTTGTTCTTTTTATGGTA
>JAAYGQ010000155.1 GCA_012727635.1 Tissierellia bacterium
AATACCCTATTTTCCTGCTGTCAATAGAGGAAATAATCATTTAACAAGGGTATATTATCCTATTTACTAGGCAATCTAGACCAGTAAATAAAGAATAATATTTAAATTCATTTTTGAGTGCTATAATAATGTAAATCGTGAAAGGAGCAGATTATGAAAGAAATGAATTGGAATGAAATGGGGTTTGAGTTCCGCGAAACCAACGGAATGTTTGTTGCCCATTATAAAGATGGCGCCTGGGACCAAGGTTCTATGGTAAAAGATAGTTACCTAACCATTAGTGTGGGTTCAACAGCTCTACATTATGGTCAGCAGTGTTTTGAGGGAATGAAGGCCTACCGTGCTAAGGACGATAGAATCCTACTTTTTAGACCCCAGGCCAATGCCAAAAGAATGCGTGAAAGTGCGCAAAGAGTCCTTATGCCCGAGGTACCTGAAGAGCTTTTCCTTCGGGCCGTAAAGGAGACCGTCCTAACGAATGAAGAGTATATTCCCCCCTATGGCAGTGGAGGAACCCTGTATCTTAGGCCTTTTCTTATCGGTGTAGGCCACAATATCGGCGTTCGCCCAGCTCCAGAATATATTTTCTGTGTCTTTTGTATGCCAGTAGGATCCTATTTTAAAGGCGGTATGCGACCCGTTAATTTTATTACAACGGATTATGACCGTGCTGCTCCCCAGGGGACCGGTCAAGCCAAAGTAGGTGGAAACTACGCAGCAAGCCTTTTATCACATAACGAAGCCGTAAGCCAAGGCTATGCGGATTGTATCTATTTAGACCCTCTTACCCATACAAAGATTGAGGAAGTTGGCGCAGCGAACTTCTTTGGCATCACAAAACAAGGAGAATTTATCACGCCCCAGTCTCCATCCATTCTTGGAAGTATAACAAAATATTCTCTTCTACAAATTGCAGAAGATATCGGTTTAAATGCCAAGGAAGAAGATGTTTTTGTCGATGAACTCCATCGCTTCGTTGAAGCTGGCGCCTGTGGTACAGCAGCCGTCATCTCCCCCATTGGTGCCATTTGCCACAAAGGAAAAAAGACCGTATTTCACAGTGAGACCGAGGTAGGACCCCTAACAAAAAAACTCTATGATCACTTAACGGGAATTCAATTTGGCGATGTTGAGGATATCCACGGCTGGGTTGTAGAAGTAAAATAATGTTGGAAATTACTTCTTTTCAAATAGATCATCTCCTATTGGAACCGGGCCTTTATCTCTCTTGGGAAAAGGCCTACCGGGATATGGTCCACATGGTACTGGACCTTAGGTTGCGTAGACCAAATCGTGAGGAGATTCTTAGCGATGAAGAAAGCCACTCCTATGAACACGCCTTTGCTATGAGCTTTAGAGAGGCCTGTGATGACCTCCATTTAGAGGAAGAATATTTCCCTCTTTATTTTGGGCCTATGGGATGTAAAACCGGTTTTTATATTATTTTTTCAACACCAAGAAAAGATATGGAACTTCCATTAGATTTGCTTGAAAAAACCGCAGAGTTTATTGATGCTTTGGAAGAAATACCCGCCCATTCTTCCAAGGCCTGTGGCCACTACCTGAGTTTAAATCTAAAAGCGGCCAGGGATGTAAACAATGAAGTTAAGGAAATACTAAGTAAACTTCGTAAAGACAAAAAAGACCGGAATATGTATCCCGGCCAAGGAGAGGCCTAGCCTCTCTTTTTTTATATCAATTTTGCGATGGCTCTGAGGGGTAAACCAAGGCTTTTAATTTCGTCTGATCCTTTTGCAGGGACGCTGCACAGAGCAACGGTTCCAGGTCCAGCGGACTTATAAAGTAGAGGCTCATCAAATAAAAACTCCACTTCTAAGTTGTGACTTTTTGCCATTTCTCTGACTTCATAGGCAATTCCCTTGCTCCCTACGGGTAGGATATCTCCAATTCCTAAAAAACTTCTTAGTTTTTTAAAATGCCCCAGATTCATAATCTCCCCCGTGTCTTCTAAAACTTCATTACCTACTTTAGGAAGTCCCAAGGCATAGATAGTGTCACCGGAATATGCTTTAGGAAAGTCGAAGTCTTTGTCAACCACTGCCATAACAAGAATCGAAGCCGCCGTTTGGATGGTGGGGATATTTTCTTCTGTGGTTCCATTAATACGATTGCTATCGAGCCCCGCTTCTTCCATAATTTCTTTTACTCCCTCAAGGATGCCCCTGGCAGTGGGGTTCATTTCATTGCATACTGGAAGAAAAACATAGGAAGGGAGTGCTTTAGTGGCTATTATTTCCATAAAGGGTACCTGAGCGAGAAATCTTCCCAGCCCTTTGTTATCAATACTTACCAAATCGGCTCCTTTAGATCCAATGGCTCCGGCACTATCTGTGGCAAAAAGAAGTTTGTTTTCTCCAATAGTTAGAATGGTCAGATCACGATAACGCATCTAAACGCTCCCCTAGAGTTTTGTACAATAAAACCGCCGGGAGTAGATTTACAAGGGTTCCCAGAAGCAGAGGCATAAATAAGAGGCCGAATAGAGCTAGGGGTGTCGGCATAACGCCCATAGCGTAACTGAGTAATGAACTAAAAAACAAAGAAAGAAGCCAGTTTATAACAAGGGCACCAGCTATTGCAAACATTGGGTTTTTTTTATAAAATCTCCCCAGAAAGTAGCAAGCACCAAACATCAGAAGGGTCAAAAGTAAATGCGTTGGAAGGCCCAGAGGAAAGCCATGGACCAGTGCTGTCATAAAGTGGCCAAGAGCACCGACGACTCCACCGGGAAGTGCGCCCAGGCTAAGAGCCGCGAAAAAACCCGGCAAGGAATCCAGGGCAATACTCATAAATATTGTAATATAACTTCCTAAAATACTCAGACCAATGAGAAAGGCCATAGTGGTTAATTTTTTTGTTTGCATATCTATTCCTATAAGTTTTCAAGAGATAGCAGCCTCCAAGGGCTGCTTTTAAGATGTACCCGGGCGCCACTGCCCAAATAAAAACGGGAAAGATCGGTATAACTGTATTCTAGAATTTCCGACATAAGACTAAGCATAAGGGCTTGGTGACTGATTATAAGAGAGGATTGGTCCAATTCTTTGTAAAATCTCTGAGCCCTGCTTCGCATGTTATGAAAATCTTCTCCTCCGGGATAGGCAAAGTTCCATGGATCCTTCATCCACTGCTCTACTTCCCTAGGATACAAACTTTCAATTTGCTCAAAGGTCTTTCCTTCAAATTCACCAAAGTCAATTTCCCGCAGGCGCTCGTCAACGTATAGCGGTAGATGAAGCTTCTCCGATAGAGCTTCGGCAAGTAGCAAGCTTCGTCTATAGGGCGATGAATAGATTTTTTTAACGGGATAGTCCTTTTCTAATAGCAACTTCATCTGCTTACTACCTAAAGAACTTAGGTCTGTTGAAGGGCGGGAAAAGATTGCTCTTTCGTTGTCTTTGCTTGATGTATGGCGAAGTAGAATTATATCCATTGCTTCACCAGTAAAAATAAAATTATGTAAAAAAGTTGAGAGCTTTCAATCATAAAACCAACAGTGTCCCCTGTCATACCTCCAAGATGATTTTTAAACCATCTACCACCAAAAAACGAATAAACAAAGGTGATATTAAGGCTAAGTAGGCTACAAGTGCTACCCAGATAATAAGCCAAGATCGACAGTATAATCATCCAAATAAATATAACATTTCCATGAAGTGAGTTGATAAAAAACTTGCCCATGCCCTCTTGCCGGGCATAGCTATTTCGATATCCAGCCAGCATGCCGCCAAAACGTCCAAGAGCTGGCAAAAGAATAAGATTTCTACCAAGGAGAGGAAAATAACTAAAATAAGCTATAAGCAGAAGAAAGAGTCCAAGAATACCAAAGGTTCCAAGATGAGGGTCTTTCATAATCTCCAGTGCTCTTACAGCTCCCCTACGGGCTAAAATTCCATCTAAGGTGTCTGAAAAACCGTCAAGATGAAGACCACCACTTAAAATACAATATAGAGCCACTAAAGTAAATCCTCTGAGAAACACAGGAAGAAAATAATACGAAGTATAGAGCATCAGACCTAGGATAAGTCCAATTAAAGGAATAAAAACGATTCCCCTACTGTAAGTTTTTTCATTCCACTCTTGATTAGGACTATATAAAGTTGTAAAAAGGCTTAGTTGAAGTAAAAAGGCTCCAATCATTTCACCACCATGGCTATTCCAGCGACAATAAAGCTTACTTTATCAGCTCTTAGGGCTATCCTTTGATGAAAACGCCCAAGCATATCTCTAAATACTCTGGATATTGGGTCCTCCGGCACCAGTCCCAAGCCTATTTCATTGGATACAATAAATACGTCTTTGTTGCCAGTAAGATTAAGAAGATTTTCTATCTCCAACCATATCTCATCTTCTAACCTTGCAAAGGCTTCGTCATCATAATGACTTCTGTCTTCATCAAAAAAGATTCCCGTTACCATAAGTGTAAGGCAATCAATTAAAACAACCTTGGCTTCAGAAAAATCCTCCGCTTCAAAGTCTTTGTATTTTTCGAGAGTTATCCATTCTTCAGGTCTTCTTTTGCGATGGAGCTTTATTCGGTACTCCATCTCTTCATCCTTAATTTGGGCTGTGGCTAGGTAAAGTACCTGTGAGTAAGCTTGGGCTTTATTCTCAGCATAGCTGCTTTTCCCACTGCGGGCGCCTCCTAAAATTAATTCTAACATCTGTGCTCCTCTATTAAAGTTTATATTTATAGTAGCGCTATAGGATCGAGTTCTATTATTTCTAAAATACAATTATGGTTTTAATGAACTCACAACAATCTTGGGTAATCTCAATACTTTGTCGAAAGTTCAAGTAGATAAGACCTAGAGAAGTTCCCGCCACAGGGAAAATCAAAGAAACTTCTGCAAAAAATTGCTGCTCCTTTGAGCAGCTTATTTTTTCTTCTCATAGTAGTAGTAGGTTTGGTCGTCTAGTTTCTCACAGGAACGAAAGAGATATTGGTTTTTATGAAGGAGCTTTTGTCTTTGTATATCTCCCTCAAGAATTTTGATTTGGATATTACCCTTATAATTTGAAAAATACCACTGTTCAAATTCTCTAATTAATTCCATGCCATTGTGGATAACATCGGATATCTGATGAAAATGCACTTCGTTGGCAATCAAATCACCGGTGGCCTCATCTTGTTCATATCGAATCCAATTTAAAACATATTGGCCAAAGCGTTCGATAAAAAGTTTTTCTTCAGGGCCAAAATGATAGATATGGCGTTCTTTAAGCATATTCATGTCCTGAGTGCTGGCAACAGAAAATGAGCTATCTCGTTTGTAACTCTTAATGTCACACCATTTAAGGTCCAATTCTTGAATAAATATCTCTAACAGTGAAGCCAATTCTTTGACCAGATCTGGATGAACATTGGTTCCCATTATGGATTGAATCTCATCAGAAGCTTTTTTTACTTCTTCATAGGTCGATTTTCCTTTTTTAGACAAAAAGACATTGACTCGTCTTTTATCTCTTTGGTCGGTCTTCCTAAGAATATAGCCTGTCTCTTCGAGCTTCTTTAATGCTTTAGCAACAGTGGTTTTATCAATAAACAGATCTCTGGAGATGTCGTATTGGTTGGCACCTTCATTTTCAAAAAGGTAAAGCAAATAGGCATATTGACCACGATTTAAAGAGCTAGCAACAAGCTTATCTTCAAAAATGGTTTCTATCATCCTAGCCAGTTGCTCTATTCCTGTAGCGATATTATTCATAGTTAATCCTTCCGTGATATAAATTCAAGTGCACTTTCTTCAATAGTTACATTTTAACTTATAAGAGCCGCAATTTCAAGCTTTTAAAAGCTAAAGATATACCTTGTAGACTTTCACACAATAAAAAACGGGCTAATAGATTTAGTCCGTTTTTTTTGTTTAATTGTTTATTTTGCGTAGGCAACCGCTCTAGATTCACGAATCATATGGACCTTAACTTGACCAGGATAATCCATTTCATCTTCGATGCGTTTAGCAACATCTCTAGATAGTAGAACCATTTGATCATCATTTATCTGATCTGGTACTACCATAATTCGAATTTCTCTTCCAGCTTGAACGGCAAAGGCATGATCAACGCATTCATAGGAATTTGCTATGACTTCGAGGTTTTCAAGGCGTTTGATATAGCTATCCAGAGCCTCACGTCTTGCACCGGGCCTTGCAGCGCTAATAGCATCGGCAGCAGTAACGATAACAGCCTCCACAGTGGTAGCTTCAAAGTCACCGTGGTGGGTGCTCATAGCATGAATGACCTCTTCGGTTTCACCGTATTTTTTAAGAAGTTGCATGCCCAGTTCAATATGGGTGCCCTCCATTTCAGTATCAACGGCTTTACCGATATCATGGAAAAGGCCAGCCCTTTTAGCAAGACGGACATTGGTTCCCAGTTCTTTGGCTAACATACCGGCAACTTTTGCCACTTCAATGCTATGCAGCAGAACGTTCTGGCCATAACTGGTTCTAAACTGAAGACGACCCACTAGTTTGACGAGTTCAGGGTGAACCCTACCCAGTTCCAGTTCGAAGATGGCATTTTTACCTTCTTCTTTCATTTTCTCTTCAATTTCGCCCCGGGATTTATTCACCATCTCTTCAATTCGTGTGGGATGGATGCGGCCATCGGTTATGAGTTTCTCTAAAGCCATGCGAGTTATTTCCCTGCGAACGGGATCAAAACAGGAAATAATAACGGCTTCGGGGGTATCATCGATGATCAAATCAACACCGGTAGCCTTTTCTAGGGCACGGATATTTCGACCCTCTCTTCCGATAATACGGCCTTTCATCTCATCATTGGGTAGTGCCACGGCACTAACAGTGTTTTCCGAGACGAAATCCGATGAAATTCGATGAATGGTGTTGGCTAGAATTTTTTGAGCGGTTTTGCTTGATTCTTCTTTAATCTCTTCTTCGGCGGCACGGATACGTATAACCTTTTCCCGGGACAATTGTTTATCAACTTCTTCTAATAAAATCCCTTTGGCTTCTTCTCGAGACAAAGAAGCGATTCGTTCCAGTTCCATTTCTTGATCGGCCTTTTGAGTCTCCAGCGCCTTTTTAAGAGTATTTATTTTCTTATCCAGAGCCGCTAGGTCACGATCACGTTTTTCTTGTTCACTTTGTTTGAGTTCCAAACTCTCTTCTTTTTTTAAATTTCTTCGCTCGATGCGTTGAATTTCGCTTCGGCGTTCTCTTGTTTCTTTTTCCAGATTAGATCGTAGATTGTGGATTTCTTCTTTGGCTTCGAAAATAGCTTCTTTTTTTATAGTTTCTGCAGATTTTTTAGCCTCAAGGACAATGTCGTTGGCCTTGTCTTCAGCAGATCCGGTTTTTCTTTCACCGATACTTTTTCTGAGTAGATATCCAAGTACAATACCAAGTATTGCTAATACGATATAAATAAGGAATGTTTCCATGCTAGGAATAATAATCACCTCCTTGATTTATCCAACGCTCATATTATAGCATATATTCTCTTTTCATGCCTCAATTGTAAAAATAAAAAGACGGATATTATTCCGTCTCCTCATGAACGATTTTACTTATTTGATAAAACTCTCTGACCAACTGATCTACTTCCAGTAATGTCTCTGGATTATCGATAAGATATTTCTTGGCATTTTCTCTTCCTTGGCCCATACGGTCTTCGCCATAGGAATACCAAGACCCAGCCTTTTTTACAATATCAGCATCAACGGCTGCATCAAGAAGACATCCTTCACTGGATATACCTGTGCCGTACATAATATCAAATTCAGCAGTTTTAAAAGGTGGAGCTACTTTGTTTTTAACTACACGAATACGGGTTCTATTTCCAATGATGTTATCCCTGTCTTTGATGGACTCTATTCTGCGCACATCAAGGCGCAGCGATGAATAGAATTTAAGGGCATTGCCCCCGGTGGTAGTTTCGGGATTTCCAAAGGTAATCCCAATCTTCATACGCAATTGATTGATAAAAATAATACTGGTATTGCTTTTACTAACGATGCTGGTGAGTTTACGCAGGGCCTGGCTCATAAGTCTTGCCTGAAGCCCCATATGGCTGTCCCCCATTTCACCGGTCATCTCAGCCTTTGGAACCAAAGCAGCCACAGAGTCGACAACGATTATATCAATGGCATTGCTTCGAACTAGAGCATCAACAATCTCCAGGGCCTGTTCTCCTGTATCGGGCTGGGAGAGGATTAAGTTATCGGTATCCACCCCAATGCGCTTTGCATAGTCGGGATCCAGGGCGTGTTCAGCGTCAATAAAGGCAGCAACGCCTCCGAGCTTTTGGGCTTCGGCAATCATATGCAGTGCTACAGTGGTTTTACCACTGGATTCAGGACCATAGATCTCGATTACCCGTCCTCTTGGGATTCCACCTATTCCTAAGGCAATGTCAAGAGACAGGGCCCCTGTGGGAATTACTTCGATGCCTCTTCTATTGGGCTCATCTCCAAGGCGCATAATGGAACCTTTGCCAAATTGCTTCTCTATTTGAGATAGTACATTATCTAGTGCTTTATCTTTTTCAGACATATTTCCTCCCGAACATAAGTTCTATATATACATTCTATTCTATATTATCTATTTTAGCAAGGCTTTTCCAAAGGCAAGCCAGAGCAAAAACTATCATAGCTTGTCTAGCTGATTGGCGGCGCCTTCCCGGTACTTTTCGAAAATAGGCCTGCTGTCCCCAGGGGGTTATAATATGCACGTAGCATAGGCCGCTTAGCTCAGAATCTTCGTGCTGCGCATAGCCGGTGATAGCCAGTGAGATATCGGTTTTCGTTTTATCCTGACAAGCTAACGCCAAGGCCTTCGACATTTGAGAACTTACGCTGCTATAGCGCTCGAGAAGATCCTGACTTATATCTAAGAGGCCTATTTTGGCTTTATTCTCATAAACCACAAAGCCGCCATAGATTACTTCGCTGGAGCCACTTACGCTGGTCAATGCTTCTAGAATCCCTCCCGCCGTGGCTGACTCTGCGCAAGAAAAATGAAGCTGATGTTCTTTTAGACAATCAATGATTTTATCCTCCAGATCCATTTTGCCTTGATAGAAGATGTAATCCTTGTAGAGTGCTTCAACCTTTGCTCCCAGCCGCTCCATTTGTTCATAATCCCTAGAAAAAACTCTCAAGCTAACAAAACCTATTGAAACATAGGTCAGCAAATGTTTTGCTTCAGATTTAAAGTTTTCTTCAAAACTCCTCTCCAGAGCATACTCCCCTATTCCAATTAGATGATAGACTTTTTCATATAATTGTTCTTTTTCAAGAACCTTTTCAATAGCAGAAAACATATGAGTATTTTCATTGGGAGGCCCCGGTACAAGAATAAGAGATTTTTTGCCCTTTTTCAAGAGGTATCCCTGGGCTGCACCATTATGGTTGGGTATAATTTCTTCCTGGAAATCATGGCATATTTTTTTTGTAATCTTATAGGTCATATCATCCCTGGTTTCGCCTAAGCCTCCAGTGATTACAATGAGATCCACTTCCTCCAGCATATATCCTAGAGATTTTTCAAGAGCTCTAGCCTCATCGGGGGGATTGATTGAGAGCGATACTTCAATGCCTCGGTGCAAAAAGAATTGTCCTAGATTGGCTTTGTTTTTATCTAGGATTCGCCCCTGAAGAACTTCATCGCCTATGGTCATCACACCGACTTTCATTCTTTTAACACCTCTTTATTTTTCCAAAGATAGTCGAAGGCCGAAAGCAGTGTCATCAAGGCCATTGACCATATTAAAATATCAACAAACAACCCCTTTTCAAAGCCCATTATAGGTTGAAGATGAAGAATAATAATTACAACCATTTGCAAAACAGTTTTGATTTTTCCGTAGATACCGGCAGCTATCACCACATTCTTCGAAGCGGCGACAGCCCGGAAGACAGAAATTAGAATTTCCCTCAACGTCACAATAAGTAATATCACAGGAGAAATTACCAGCTGAGAGGTAAAAACCGTAAAGGCCGTTATGGTAAGGAATTTATCGGCCAAAGGGTCCATAAGCTTTCCAAAGGAGGTAACAAGGCCCCATTTTCTAGCAATATATCCGTCTAGAAAGTCTGTAAAAGCAGCCACCAAAAAAATCATCAGTGTTATTACGTAATGATCAGTGTAAAGGGCAAGATAGAAATAAATTGGTACTGCCAATATGCGAAGCATAGTTAATCGATTAGGTAAGTTCATTTATTTCTCCCATTAAATCATATTCTGAGCTGCTGATTATGCGCACTTCTAGGATATCTCCAAGTTTTACGCCATCTCCACTAACATAGACAATGCCATCCACTTCGGGGGAATCGCCCTGGGTTCTTCCAATCCAGGAATCATCGTAGATTTCATCAACAATGACTTCCATAACTCTACCAACATAATGGCTTAATTTTTCTTCGGAAATCTCTCGCTGAAGATCCATGACTTTTTTGAAGCGATTTTCTTTAACTTCCTCGGAAATTTTATTGGGTAAACGGTGGCTAGCGGCATCCTCTTCATCAGAATATTTGAATGCCCCCAGTTTGTCAAAGGCGACTTCCTTGATAAAGGACATAAGAGTTGTGAAATCTTCTTCTTTTTCACCGGGAAAACCCACCATCACCGTGCTACGAAGCACAATATCTGGTAAAATTTCTCTAGCCAAATGAATGATTCGCCTCAGATCTTCTTGCGTTGTATGACGATTCATCCTTTTAAGTATTTTGTTGCTGGCGTGCTGTATAGGCATATCCAGATAGGCAAGAACCTTGGGAAGCTCGGCCATTTTTTTGAAAAAAGTCTCATCAAGAAGATCAGGATAGACATATTGAAGCCTTATCCACCGAATCCCTTCGACTTCATTAAGAGCCTCTAGGAGTTCAAGGATCTGTATCTCTCCTCTATCTTCTCCATAACGGCTTAAATCTTGAGCAATAAGGATAATTTCCTTCACTCCCTGGCGGGATAGATCCTGGGTTTCCTTTATAAGTTCATCAATACTTTTACTACGCATAGGTCCACGCAGTTCAGGGATAATACAATAGCTACAATGATTATCACAGCCCTCGGCAATTTTTAGATAGGCATAGGGGCTTTCACTGGCAAGATGCTTAAAGGAACGGATCTTAAAATTTAACTCATCAAAATAGGAACCACTTTTATTGATAAACTGTTCGATACGATGGCTATAGGATGTTCCTAAAAAAAGATCCACTTCTGGCAATTCTTTTAAAAGTGAGTCTTGATAGCGTTGCGATAGACATCCACTAACTATTAATTTTTTGCAGTTTTTATTTTTATAATCGGCCAAATCTAAGATGGCCTCTATGCTCTCAGAAACAGCCGCTTCAATAAAACCACAGGTGTGGACTATAATAACTTCTGCATCCTCAGGATCAACAAGGGGTAAATGTCCATGGTCTACAAGCAGACTTTTCATGTGATTCACGTCATCAGTATTTTTTGCGCAACCCAATTCATGAATATAAAATTTCATTGAGATTTCTTCCTATTTCTTTTAAAGTATTAGGAGCATCGGTTTTAAAGCTCCGGATGATTCTGTCAGTATTTTTTTTGATACTATGCTCATAAAGTGGATCATAATAGTGAATAAGAAGAAAACCTATGGCTTTTTTCATCTCACCTTTATCAACCAGACTAACAAGTTCCTCACAAGCATTGTACCCCAATTGGCGCTTTAATTTCCAGATATCTGTCGTCAGTTCTTCTTTATTTTCTATAAGTTTTGCACCATATTCTTCATGCAAAAGCTCAATACGGCTATCTAAATCCGCCTCGAGCAAAAGAATTGGCGAGCTTAGTATTTTTAAGCGTAAATCTCTTGGAAGGATTAATCTTCCAATCTTTGAAGACTCTGCTTCTATTAAAACTGTATCACCAGATTTAGATAGGATATCATAAATGTTGTTTTCAAATTGTTTTTGTGTGGGTTGCTGATCTAGGCCCAAGCTCCCAAAAACCGATCCACGGTGATTGGCTAAAGATTCTAGATCTAGCACATCAAAGTCTTTAGATAAAAGGGTAAGAAACTTGGTTTTACCCACACCAGTAAGACCTTGGAAGACAATGAATTTTCTTTTTTTTATTTGGACAGGTAGGTCAATCAAAAAATGGTTTCTGTAACTTTTATATCCCCCAATAAGTAGATGAATGGAAGGATTATTATTAAAGAGTCGATAAACCGATTGCGATCGCATACCTCCCCTGGCGCAGTAAAGAACAACTTCCCTCCTTTGTGCAGATTCTTTGATTTTTGTAATCAATCCTTCTACCCGGGGTAAGACCGCATCCAATCCCACATCCACAGCCTTTTCTCTGCCTTCTTGTTTATATATGCGTCCAATAAGTTCCCTCTCCATATCATCCAGAAGAGGTAAAGAAGTTGCAAAAGGAATATGGGACTGGCCATATTCCTTTTCACTGCGCAAATCAATAAACGAATAATTACTCTTAAGTGCATTTTCTATAGTTATTTCCATGGTTCTACATCCTCAAAGTCGCTTAAGAGAACATCTCTAGGTTTACTGGCCTGGGGTGGCCCCACAATACCCATGTCTGACATCATATCGATTAGACGTCCTGCCCGATTGTAGCCGATTCGAAAGCGCCGCTGCAACATACTGGCTGAAGCACTTTTCATTTCTATAACAAGTCGAATGGCATCTTCAAGGTACTCATCATCATATTCGGTTTCGAAGTTTTGAGGAGCCTTTTCAACGATGTCTTCTTTGTATTGCGTTTGGATGTCTTGATTTTTAATATAATCGACAATCGCAGCTATTTCCTCATCGGAGACAAAACAGCCCTGTACCCTTCTTGGCCTATTGCTGCCAAAGGGTGAATAAAGCATGTCGCCCTTACCCAGAAGTTTTTCAGCTCCACTCATATCAAGAATAATCCTTGAGTCTATGGCTGAGCTCACGGCAAAGGAAATACGTGAGGGTATATTCGTCTTAATTTGGCCTGTAATGACCTCGGCCGAAGGCCTTTGCGTTGCAACGATAAGATGAATACCGGCGGCTCTGGCCATCTGGGAGAGGCGAGCAATGCTATCCTCCACTTGAACCGGAGCAATCATCATTAGATCGGCCAACTCATCAATAATAACTACAATTCGCGGCATTTTCTCTGTGATTATCTTTTTATTATAACTTTGAATGTCCTTAACTTTGGCCTGGGCAAAAACTTCATAACGCCGCGTCATTTCGTTAACGGCCCAGCCCAGGGCTAGAGCAGCTTTTTTTGGTTCCGTTACAACAGGAAGAATCAAATGTGGAATTCCATTGTAGTTGCTTAGCTCAACAACCTTTGGGTCAATCATAAGTAGCTTGACTTCATCGGGGGTTACATTAAAAAGAAGACTGGCAATAATGGTATTTATGCATACACTTTTTCCTGACCCCGTGCTTCCTGCAATAAGAAGGTGGGGCATTTGAGCAAGATCTGCTACTACGGGTTTTCCTGAGATGTCTTTGCCAAGAGCCACGGCCAGATCTGAGCTTACATTTTTATATTCTTTACTTCTTAAAATTTCTTGAAGGGCAACGGAATCTTTTTCTTTATTGGGTATTTCAATACCAATGGTGCTCTTACCGGGGATGGGAGCAACACGTACCTGGGGTACCGCCATGTTTAATGCAAGATCATCTGCCAAACCCGTTATCTTTGAAATTTTGGTTCCCGGTTCAAGTTGAATTTCAAATCGATTGACGATGGGTCCTTTAACAACTTCAAGAACTTGAGCTTTTACCGAAAAAGTATTGAGTATATCCTCGAGTTTTCGCGCGAGTTCTACCATTTGTTTTTTTTGCAAAGCCCCTGGGGCCGCATTTTTAATTCCCGCATGAAGCAATGAAAAGGGCGGTTTGCGATAGGGAGGTGTTTTTTTCTTTACTTTTTCATCCAGCTCAATAGCAAGAGTTTCCGGCACAATAGCAGCTGATTCTTTGACTGCTTTACCGATTTCCAGAGCCTCAGGGTTTTCATCCTGTGGAATGAAGATCTTAGGCTCTTCTTCTCTTGGGTTAACATGAAGATAATCATCGCTAAGATTAAATTCCGGCAGAGCCCCACTATCGGGGGATTCATCTAGGCGCTCTGGGCTTCGAGTTGTACCAAAAAGAAAAGATTCGTTTTTGGGTTTTTCAGGCCGCAGGGCCTTCGATGCCATTCTATTTTCTTGAAAATCAGCTGTTGCTTTTACAACATTTTTTTGAAAATCTGCCACAGAAAATCGTGTGAAGAAGTAAAAAGATAAAAGACCTAGTAGGACTGCAAGGATGAGTATCCCATAACTGCCCCCGGCTTTGTAACTAAGAACAACCAGAAGATTTCCAAAAACTCCGGCACTTTGGCCAAGATAACCACTTTCATAGGAAAGCTTTAAAGTTGAAATATTATCAGAAAATATTTTAAGTATTTTCCCCATAAGAAGGTAACCTTGTATAAAGGTGGACATAATGAAAAAGGTAACAATTCCTGCGCTAAAACGAGCCCTGTTGTCTTTCATTCCAGGGCTTATACGCAGTGTGAATAGAAAAAAGAAGACAAAGGGCAATAAATATCCTGAAAACCCAAAAACACCTAGAGTCATTTGTCTTACCCACTCCCCTAGGAGTCCTGTTTTATCAGAAAAAATAGCCAAAAGATAAAAAACAAGACCGGCAAAAAGAAGGGTAAACTTTACCTGGATCACCAAGGAATTGTCTTTTTTTCTTTTTTTAGCAATAGGTTTCTTTTTGGCTTTCTTTTTTTTTGACAAGGTTCCTCCTATAATTTACCCGTTGAACCAAAACCCCCTTCACCTCTGAGGGACTCTTCCAGTTCTTGAACTTCTTCCCAATCAGCGCGCTGAGTTTTGGCTATGACCAGCTGAGCTATACGTTCGCCGTCATGTAGGGTGTAATTTTCAGTGGAAAGATTGACTATTGCGATGAGAAGCTCACCACGATAATCACTATCAATGGTGCCAACGGCATTGATTAGGCTTATGCCATGTTTAATGCTCATACCGCTTCTGGGACGAATCTGTGCTTCATAACCCTGGGGAAGTTCAATAAACAAACCCGTAGAAATAAGCCTTCGCTCCAAAGAGCCTAAATCAATAGGCTCTTTTAAAAAGGCACGTAGGTCCATCCCCACAGAACCGGGAGTCTTATACTCCGGCAAGGGATGATGGGATTTGTTTATGATCTTAACCTTCACGAGTTGCCTCTTCAAGTAGGGCTTTTCGTGAAACTCCAATTTTTTCTCCATCAATATTTATAACTTTTACCACAATCTCATCCCCAACATTGAATTCGTCTTCCACTCTTTTAAGGTGCTTGAGAGTTAGTTCTGAGATATGACATAGGGCGTCAACGCCCTTTACAAGTTCAACAAAGGCTCCAAATTTAGCAATTCGTAGAATTTTTGTTGTAAAGATATCTCCTACCGAGATGTTCTTCATTTTTTCTGCTAGCTCTTTGTCATCTTCTACACTAAGAAGGGCTTTTCTTGATGCGGCAATCTTTCCAGAATCATCAACTTTAATAACCTTCACCTGGATTATCTCGCCCTCTTTGAATTTGTCTTCGACATTTTCCAGGCGTTCTTTGGTGAGTTCTGAAACATGCACCAAAGCTTCATGATAAGGTGTTAGTTCGACAAAGGCTCCAAAGGCGGCAATACGTACAATCTTTGCATCGTAGATTTCGCCTACTGCAATATCCTTTGTGATATCTTCTATTGCCTTCTTAGCACCCTCACCGCTGGGGCCGTCTTCGGCCGTAATAATGATTTTTCCATCGTCATCGATGTCAATCTTACAATTGTTTTCGGCTGTTATCTTAGTGATTGTTTTTCCACCGGAACCTATGACATCACGGATTTTATCAGGATGTATCCAGAGTATAAAGACTCTAGGCGCATAGGGCGAAAGCTCAGCGGGTTTGTCAATAGTGCTATTCATCGCTTCAAGAATATGGAGTCGTCCAAGTCTTGCTTGCTCAAGAGCGTCTTTAAGGATATCTCGGCCAATACCGTCAATTTTCATATCCATCTGCATAGCTGTTACGCCATCTTTTGTTCCGGCAACTTTAAAGTCCATATCGCCAAGGAAGTCTTCTACTCCTTGAATATCACTAAGAATTACGACATCCTCTTGTTCTTTGATAAGTCCCATAGCAATTCCAGCCACTTGATCCTTAAGAGGAACACCGGCATTTAGTAGCGACATGCTGGCTGCACATACACTGGCTTGGGAGCTAGAACCGTTGGAACTTAGTACTTCAGAGACCACACGGATGCTGTAAGGAAAATCATTTTCATCGGGAATAACTGCAAGTAGCGCTTTTTCACCAAGAGCTCCGTGACCGATTGCCCTGCGATTTGGTCCGCGGATGGGACCTGTTTCTCCAACAGAGAAGTTAGGGAAATTATAGTGATGCATAAAACGTTTAGATTCATCGAGTTCGATACCATCTAATCGCTGGGCATCTCCTAGAGCACCCAGTGTAGTAACACTAAGAGCGCTGGTAAGTCCCCTTACAAAATAACCGGAACCATGGGTTCTGCGAAGAAGAGAAACTTCGGTGAAAAGAGCTCGGATTTCATCGGGACGTCTTCCGTCGGGGCGTAGACCTTCTTTGGTTATCATTTGGCGTAGGGTTCTTTTTTCAACATCTTTAACAAAGGATTTTAGGGTACCCTTAGCTTCATCAAGGTCTTCATGGGACTTAGTATAGGCTTCAAAAAGCTCTTCTGTGAGTTGATCCATAGCTTCTTGCCGAGCTTCTTTTTCATGGGCTAAAGAAAGGATGCCGTGAACTTTGTCTCCAATAAAATTTTCAACGAAGGCTTGTTTATCTTTGTCTATTTCAGGGGCCATGTATTCGAGTTTTTTAACGCCGGTTTCTTCTTGAATATGCTCAATAAATTCAACAATCTTTGCTATTTCTGCATGGGCCAGAAGAATGGCTTCGAGAATTTTTTCCTCGGGCATAATATTTGCCTGGGCTTCGACCATAAGAACGGCATCTTTGGTCCCGGCTACAATCAGATTAAGAGATGACTGGGCCAGTTGTTCCTCTGAAGGATTTAAGATAAATTCTTCATTTAAATATCCGATTTGCATAGCTCCAATGGGCCCAAGAAAAGGAATTTTCTCAGCTAGGCTCAGCGAAATGCTGGCGCCAATCATGGCTATAACTTCAGGCCCTACTTCATGATCAATACTCATGACTTCAGCTATAATTTGGATGTCATTTTTATAGCCTTCAGGAAACAAGGGACGAATGGGTCTATCCATTAGACGGGATGCTAGTGTAGCCTTTTCAGAAGGCCTAGCCTCACGTTTTATATAGGATCCAGGGATCCTACCCACGGCGTATAATTTTTCTTGGAACTCACAGCTTAATGGGAAAAAATCAATTCCCTCCCTTGGGGCTGCGCTGGTCACGTGGACCATAACCTGTGTATCTTCATAACTGACTAGAACGGTAGCATCGCTTAATGGTGCGAATTTACCAACGACAACTTCTAATTCTCGCCCTGCCAGCATCGTACGAAAGACTCTTTCTTTCATTACTCCTCCTCGTGAAATATCTATAATATTAAGAAAAGGTGGGGACTCCCCACCTTCTATTTACGCAGTCCAAGACGTTCTATCAAATTACGATAACGTGTGATATCTTGATTTTTTACGTAGTTTAGTAAATTTCTCCTTTTACCGACCAGCATTAAAAGGCCGCGTCGTGAGTGATGGTCTTTTTTGTGAACTTTTAAGTGTTCATTAAGTTCATTAATCCTGAAAGTATGGATTGCAACTTGAACTTCTGAAGATCCTACATCACCTTCGTGGAGTTGATACTCTTTGATGATTTCTTGTTTCTTTTCTTTTGTCATTTTAGTCTCCTTAAATTTTATTCGCTTCAGCCCAGTACAAGTCGGAGAGTCTTGAACAATGCTAAAGTACCATTGATAATTCTAGCATAAATTTAAAATTATGTAAAGAGAAGCTTTACCTTAACTCTTCTTTATGCTCTTCTAGCCATTGAAATATAGTTTTAGACTCATACATAGCTTCGCCATTGATGTCCAAGCAAGGTACTTGCCTTTTTCCCCCCAGCTCCACCAGTTCTTTTACATAGTTCTTGGATTTTGAAATATCAATAACTTCCACATTAAGATTTTCATCTTCTATAAGACGTTCCACGCCTTTGCAATAAGGTCAGTATTCTGAAGTAAATAATCGTATCATTTTAAACCCTTTCCTGAGGATGCTTCAAAAAGTAAATCTTTGTATCCTCAACATCTTTTTTTATTTGTTTGACTAAATCTTCGAGATTTTCATATTTTTTTTCATCCCTAAGATAGTGAAGAAATTCAAGTCTCACCTCTTGACCATAGATGCTTCGATTAAAATCAAAAATATAGGTTTCAACAGAAAAAGGACGTCCAGTGAAGGTGGGAATTCTTCCAACATTGGTGACGCTCTCAAAGACCTCATCAATTAGGTAAGTACGAGTAACGTAGACACCACTACGAAGAGCATAAACACTGTCGTTTATAGTAACGTTGGTGGTGGGATAACCAAGGAATTTTCCCATTTTTTTTCCATGAATGACTTGGCCACTGTGGCGATAGGGCCTACCTAAAAATTCACGGAGTTTCTCCATTTCACCCGAGGTCATAAATTCTCTAATTATAGTGGAGCTGACAATACTCCCATTTAAATAAAGGGCTTCCACTTTTATAGTTGGCAAAGAGTCCTCTTCATAGGTCTCACCTTTATACCCAAAAGTGAAGTCATAGCCCACAATAAGTTTTTTTATAGATACTCCTAGATAATCCAAAAATTCTCTTTGGGTTTTTCGGCGTATATCATCGGTAAAAGGCAGAGCCACAACAACGTCAATGCCCTCTTCCTCGATGTGTTCAAGTTTCTCATCGGAAGTAATAATGGGAATAACTTTTTCACCAGTGATGATTTCTTTAGGGTGGTTTGTAAATGTAATAACCAGCGTGGAAAGTCCATCTTCTCTGGCTTGGCTTTTAAGTGTCGATAGAATTTTCTTATGACCGAGATGTACGCCATCAAAGGTGCCGATTGTTATAGCGAAATCTGCCTTGAGGCGTCGTAAATCTTCAATATTTCTAAGTATCATGCTCCACCTGTATCAATTTCTCCCTTTGCAATTCATCTTCCTTCCAAAAGGCTGTACCAACAAATAAGTCCTTATAATATAATAAAACCCTGCCCTCACCTTGTCCTTTGAGGATGGTTTTTGTTTTTCCTGTTAATAAATCATCATAGATGTTTATTGGGATATCAATAGAAACTAAGTCAACGTTTCTATCCACAGATTGAAGAAAACCCCAATCCTTTTGGGCAATGAGTCCTTCAATATCCTGAAGTGTATAGCAATCTTCAATGCGAGCCCAGTCATTTTTCTCTCGCACAAGGCCTGACATAAGGGCTCCAGTGCCAAGAAGCTGACCAAAATCGTCAATTAAAGTACGTATATAAGTCCCCCGAGAACAATGGATACGAATACTCCCCTCTTCTCCATCAAAGCCTAAAAGCTCAAGATTACTGATATGGATTTCTCTTTTTTTACGAGGGATTTCAACTCCCTCACGGGCATATTTATAAAGAGCTTTTCCCTTGTGTTTAAGAGCGGAGTACATTGGTGGAGTTTGTAAAGAAGGTCCCAAAAAGGTTCCAAGTTTCTCAACTACCTCTGCTTCGGATGGTGGGATAAAGCTATGGCTAATTAATTCTCCCCAAATATCTAACGTATCAGAGGTTTTTCCCAATATAAAATCGGCTCGGTAGATTTTTTCACCTTCAGGTAAAAGGTCGATGAACTTAGTTGCCTGGGAGACAAAACAGTTAAGAACTCCCGTAGCCATGGGATCAAGCGTACCGGAATGGCCAATCTTTTTAATTTTAAGAAGCCTTCTAAGTCTTGATACTGCCTGTTGAGAGCTCATATTGGATTCTTTATATAAATTGATCTTCCCCCACATCTTCGAGCTCCTTTAGTTTGGTTTTTAACGTAGGCAAGTCATCGTCACTAAGAGTGGCACCGGCAGCTTTTAAATGGCCACCTCCACCAAAAAACTGGGCCAATTCATCGACATTTTGTCTTCCCTTACTTCGTAGTGACAACTTGCGACTGGTATCATAATCGTATACTAGGGCTGCCACATCGACACCCTCAATATCCCGAAGCATATTGATCACATCATCGGTCTCATAAAAGCCGGCTTTTTCCATATCATCATTTGTTAGACGGCAGTATACAATATTCGGCGAGATGAATTCGATTTTTTCTGTGGCAATGCCAAGCAGCCGAAGAAGACTGAGGGGCTTCTCACCGAAGATATAACGATGGATTTTTTCAAAGTCCGCTCCTGCTTCCAAGAGCCTAGCTCCTAGACGCAAGGTAGCCGGCGTAGTAGAATTATAAAAAAAACGGTTTGTATCAGTTATCAATGCAATATAAAGCGCGTCGGCAATTTCCTTTGTAAAGACAATTCCCAACTCTTCAAGCAGCAGTGCAATAACTTCACCGGTACTGGAAAGTCCCCCATAAATTAGATTTACATCGCCATAACCGGAATTGGTGGCATGATGATCAATATTTAATAGCGGCAGAAAATCAAGTTCAGCGTAGCGTTGACCAAGGCGGTGAATATCCGCGGTGTCAATGCTAATAACGGCATCAAAATTCCCCGACGGTTTATATGGGTTGAAAGTTCCTTGAAAAAAAGGCTGTAGACTGTGTAGAAGAATATCTTCATTCCAGATCACAGCCCTTTTTCCTAAGGATTCTAGTGCATATCTTATCGCCAGGGCACTGCCCAGTGCATCACCATCGGGCTTTACATGGGGAAGAATAATGAAACTGTTATATTTTTCAATAAAAGCCTTAGCTTTCTTCAGTTTCATCATCACTATAGGTTATTCCACGAAGAATTTCGTCCATTTCCATGCCTTTTTCCACAGAATCATCGTAATAGAATCGTGGTTCTGGTGTATGGTAGGTCGTCAGTTCTTTTCCCAGTTCCCTTCGAAAATATCCCGATGCCCTATTCAAAACCGAAAGAACTTCATTGCGATCTTCTTCGCCGACCCAGCTTACAAAGATTTTTACCTGTTTCATATCGGCAGCGGTTTGAGCGCCAAGAACATTGATCATAGAAGGGAGTCTAGGATCCTTCATTCCATATAGAAGAGAAGCGCTTATAACCCGGCGTATCTCTTCATTTATTTTACGAAGACGTTGCTTATTCATTAATCTAAGCTCCTTTGTATTTCTTTAATTAGGAAGGTTTCAATAATATCGCCCTCTTTAATATCATTATAGTTTTTGATTCCAATTCCACACTCGTATCCCGTTTGAACTTGTTTGACGTCATCTTTAAAGCGCTTAAGGGATGAGACAGCTCCTTCGTGAATGACAATACCATTTCTGATTAGGCGTACCATGGAAGTTCTAGAGATTTTCCCGCGCATAACATAGCCCCCTGCAATGGTACCAACGCTGGGAACTTTAAAAGTTTCTCTAACTTCAATATTACCCTCAACCACTTCTTTTTGTTCGGGATCAAGCATACCACTTAGCGCATCTCTGACATCATTAATAATGTCATAGATAACTCTGTAGGTTCTAATTTCGACATTTTCACGTTCAGCAACACTTTGAATATTGTTATCAGGGCGGACATTAAATCCCAAAATAACGGCTTCACTGGCCGTGGCCAAAAGAATATCCGATTCTGTAATGGCTCCGACTTGTGCCTTAATGATATTAACCATAACTTCGTCGGTATTGATTTTTTCCAAGGATTGTTTGATGGCTTCTACCGAACCATGAACGTCAGCTCTTAGTATCAGATTAAGAACCTTTGCTTCTCCCTCTTCACCGGGTATGGCTTCGAGGCTTGCAATCATCTTAGGCTGCTGAATACGCTGTGTACGCTCTTTGTCGGCATTTCTTTGAGCATAAAGTCTTGCCGTCTGATCATCGACGGTGACGTAGATTTTTTCACCAGCCATGGGGACTTCATTAAGACCAGTAATTTCAAAGGCCGAGGATGGGCCAGTAACTTTAAGGCGTTTTCCTGTGTCATTGATCATAGTTCTTATGCGTCCAAAACTGGAGCCTGCAAAGATGTTGTCACCGATCTTCATTGTGCCCTTCTCAAGAAGGACAGTTGCTGTGGATCCCATACGTCTATCCACATTGGCTTCAATTATGGTACCGACACCGGCTCTGTGGGCGTTGGCCTTTAATTCTAACATCTCAGCGACAATTAAGACCATTTCCAGAAGAGTCTCAATACCCTCTCCACTTTTTGCTGAAACTTCTACAGCGATAACATCACCACCATAGTCCTCGACTAGGAGCTTATGCTCGGTCAATTCTTGTTTTACGCGTTCAGGATTGGCTGCGGGTTTATCCATTTTATTAATAGCTACAATAATTGGAACACCGGCAGATTGGGCATGGTGAATCGCTTCAACGGTTTGGGGTTTCACTCCATCATCGGCAGCAACTACGAGTATAACAATATCAGTTATTAAAGCTCCTCGAGCCCTTAGCGTTGTGAAGGCTTCATGGCCCGGTGTATCAAGAAATACTATTTTCTTCCCTTTAACATGAATTTCACTGGCACCAATGTGCTGGGTAATTCCACCAGCTTCTTTTTTTGTCACCCTAGTGTTTCGAATGGTGTCTAAAAGTGAAGTCTTGCCATGGTCAACGTGGCCCATAACCGTTACAACCGGTGCTCGTTCGCTCAAATCATCATCACTATCTTCAAAATCAAAACGTTCTTCTTCGATTTCCGACAGGGTTTGAGCGCGAACAAGTTCAATGTCAAATTCTGCAGCCAAAAGCTCTGCAGTTTCAAAGGACATATTGGAGTTGATGGTGTACATCTCACCCATAGTCATAAATTTCATGATGAGCTCTGTGGCTGGTTTTTGTAGTTTTTCAGCCAATTCTCCCAGAGTGATATGGTCATCGATTTCTATTTCAGAACCGGCCAAATCGACAAACTTATCATCTTTATCTCGTCGATACTGGGCCTTCGTTCCCCTTTTTCTTTTTTGCCAATTTTTACGGGGAGCTTCCGGTGCATCGTCTTCTTTTTTCGCAACAATTCCCTGTTTTGACTTAGCTGCTCTAGGTGAAGCAGCATGTTTTTTTACTGCTTCTGTCTTCTTTACTTCTGGGGTATTTGTTTTTTCAATTTCTTTTGAGGTTTTTACCATAGGTTTATCAGTTTTTTCCTTTATAGGTGGATTTTTGTCTGTTTCTTTACTAATTTCTTCCGGCGGCAAATCACCTCGGACAAAATTAATAAACTTTTCATGCTCATCTTCTGAGAGCGTACTCATATGATTGGCCACAGTAATTCCTATTCCTTGTAATTTCAGGATAAGGTTTTTACTGGTCATTTTATATTCTTTTGCTAGTTCATAGACTCTTATTTTTCTCAAAGAATCACCTCCTGGATATCTCTTTGATCATATTCTCAGCCAGTTTCCCTTTTTTAATTGCGAAAACATGACGATTTTTCACACCAGCGGTTTTGGACATTCGCTCGGAAGGACCAAGTATAAGATGGTCAATATCGGAGCGATAAAGGAAGGAGGCTATGGTTTTTTCACTACATTCTTCTGAGAAAAGAAGAAGCTCCAGGCAATCTTCTTTCATGGCTCTTTTTATGGAAAAAGTCCCAGAAAGCAATACGCCGGATTTTGCGGCAAAGCCTAGGAGGGTGTAAATCTTATTTTTCCATGTTTCGTCGGAGTTCATCGATGGTCTCCTGATTGATCATAGATTTGAAACTACGTTGCAAACTTTTTTCCTTAATAGCTTTATCTAAACAAGCAATGGTGTTGCATAGATAGGCTCCGCGGCCATTGAGTTTTCCCGTAGGATCAATAGAAATCTGACCTTCTTTTGAGCGTACAACACGAATGAGTTCTCGTTTATCTTTATGTTCTCCACAGCCAACACATTTGCGAAGAGGGGTTTTACGCGTTTTCATATCCACGTTTCTCAAGATCCTGGCTTTCGCTTAGGATATCAATTCTAATACCAGTTAGCTTCGCGGCAAGTCGGGCATTTTGACCTTCTTTGCCGATGGCTAAAGAAAGTTGAAAATCAGGGACTACAACTTCAGCGCTGCGTTCTCCGCGGATTCTTACCTTGGAGACCTTAGCAGGGCTCAGAGAATTTTCAATGAATTTTGATAAATCATCGGTGTATTCGATGATATCAATTTTCTCTCCACCCAGCTCATCAACGATATGGGCCACTCGGTTTCCCTTTGGACCTACACAGGCTCCAACAGGATCTAAGCCTTCTCTACTGGCCTGTACAGCAATTTTCGTTCTGCTTCCAGCTTCTCTTGCAATGGACTTAATAAGTACATCACCTTCAAGAATTTCTGGTATTTCCAGTTCAAATAGGCGCCTAACCAAACCAGGATGGGTGCGGGAAAGAATTATTTCAAGACCTTTTTTACCCTTTACATCTCTGGGTAGCTTTCCTGCCTCAAGGCTCAGACGTTTTTCATCCTTCACCTCAATAATAAAGCTACGCATACGATCTCCCACACGATAGCGTTCCCCTGGGATTTGCTCCTTAGGGGGCATCATAGCTTCCGCTTTTCCGAGATTGAAATATATGACTCCATTATTAATTCGCTGAATTTGAGAGTAGATCAGTTCCTGTTCTCTTTGTTTGTATTCGTCGTAGACACTAGAGCGCTCTGCTTCACGGATACGCTGAACAACAACCTGCTTTGCCGCCAGGGCACTTACTCTACCAAAATCCTTTGGAGTTTCTTCCTTTTCAACAACATCATCTATCTCATAAATCGGATCTAGTTCTTTGGCTTCTTCTAGGCTGATTTCAAGTTCAATGTCTTCTACTTCTTCTACGACATTGTAGCGTGAAAATACTTTTATTTCGCCGGTTTCACGGTTAATATCCACTCGAACTTGACGGTTTTTTCCAAAGTTTTTTCGGTATGCAGTTACAAGGGCAGCCTGTATCGACTCAAAAAGAGTTTCTACAGGAATGTCTTTTTCTTTAGCTATTGCATAAATTACATCTGTAATCTTATCCATTATTTACCTCTAAAATTCAACAATATTCTTTGCCTTAGCAATCAAAGCCACTGGTATTTCAAGTTCTTTTCCAGTGGAGTCATCTAATATTTTTACGTATTCGCTATCTTTGGAAAGCAGCTTGCCTTTGATTATTTTTCGATTTTCAAAATTTGTAAAAAGATTTAATTGAACAGGGTGATTTATATATTTTTTAAAGTGTTCGTCTTTTTTAAGGACTCTCTCCAAGCCCGGTGAACTCACCTCCAAAAAATACTGTTCATTGATTGGATCCTTCTCATCCAAGCCTTCACTTAGAAACTTACTAACCTCTTCACACTCTTTTAAACTTATTCCCTTTTCACTATCAATAAAAACACGTAAGTAATGGTGTGGGCCTTCTTTTACAAAGGCAAGGTCATAAAGTTCCAAACCCTTGG
>JAAYGQ010000156.1 GCA_012727635.1 Tissierellia bacterium
GCGCAGGTATTAAGAAGAATAACCGATGCTTCTTCTTCGCTTTCACTTTTTTCATAGCCCATCAGCTCAAAAAGGGCTGCCATACGTTCGCTGTCATGATCATTCATTTGGCAACCAAAGGTATGGATATGATAGTAGGGCCTTCGGCCCCTTTGTGTGTATATCTTATTGGATATTTTAGCTACAGCTTCAATAGCCGCTTGATTATTTTTATCTTCGGTAAAGAGTATTTTCAAAGTACTACCTCCTAGGCAAAGTATACCATAGCCGCTCTTGCTAAGGAAAGATAGCTGTGGTAGATTACTGATGAAAGGAATTTAATATGCAAGACAAAACCAAAGGAAAAATCCTAGCGGCGCTTACATCGCTGATATTTGGATTCAGCTTTATTTTTACAAAAAAAGGTACGGCTACTGTCAGTGTTCTTCATCTATTGGGATGGAGATTTTTAGTTGCTTATATTTTTTTCGAGCTTTTTCGTCATCTTCTGGGTATACCGATTCAATTAAGAAAACCCGGTTGGACCAACCTGATAGTTCTGGGTTTTTTATTTCCTATTTTGTATTTTATCTTTGAATCCATGGGAATCAGAGATACAACAGCTTCGGAGGCGGGAGTAATCATGAGTATGGGACCTATTATCACCATGGTTCTTTCCAGTATCTTTCTTCATGAGCGTCCTAAAAAAGAACAGATTATTGGAATCCTTACTTCCACCCTGGGGGTAATTCTTATGGTTCTAACAAAGGCAAACCAACCATCCTTTTCTTTTTTTGGTTATCTTTCCCTTCTTGCCGGTGTTTTTTCCTATGGACTTTATGCAATAAAGCAGCGAAAACTAAAAGACTTCAGTGTATACGAGAGAACCTATGCCATGATGTTAATGGGTGCTCTGATCTTTTTTACCGCCGGTGTCATCTCTTCAAGCTTCCAAGGAAATCTTAAGGGATTTCTCCTACTACCCCTAGTAAAAAGAGAGTTTTTTTTCTCTTTGATTTATCTTTCACTTTTATCCAGCAATGTGGCTTTTTTAATGAATGTTACAGCCATTGGCTTAGTTGGTCCCACAATTACGTCTTCTTTTTCTGGCCTCACTACTCTAATCTCTGTTTTTGCCGGTGTAATCTTTCTTGGTGAGAGCTTCCTTCTTCAACAGTGGGCCGCAGCAGCCATGATTATTTTGGGAGTGTTTTTGGCGAATCGCCGTTAATGACTCCCATTTGGGGTAAGTACATAATGATATAAAAAGGAGGAAAAGTATGAGATTAAATCCAAAGTCAGCAGTTATGATTGTTATCGATATGCAAGAAAGATTGATTCCTGTTATTTCCAATTGGCAAGAAGTGGAAAAAAACACTTTGATTCTACTTGAAGGTGCCGATGTTCTTGGTATGCCGGTATTTTTTAGTGAGCAGTATCCCCGAGGACTGGGTAGTACCATGGCCTCTCTTAACCCATGGATAGATGATAACAATCTTTTTGAAAAGATGAGTTTTTCTCTAATGGATGATTTAAAAGAGCCCATAGAAAGCTTGATTTCAAAGGGACGTCATCAATTCATACTCACAGGTATTGAAGCCCATGTCTGCGTCTATCAGACAGCCCGGGACCTTCTAGCTCTTGGTAAAGAAGTAATATTGGCCTATGACGGCGTTGGCTCGAGAAATGATGAACACCGACTATGGGCCTTAAAAAGTCTTCAAAGTTTGGGGGCTCTGGTTTTGCCTACGGAGAGTATTCTCTTTGATCTTCAAAGAAGAAGTGATACACCGAGTTTTAAGAAGATTTCCAAATTAGTTAAATAATCCTCTGTAAAGCAAAAAAA
>JAAYGQ010000157.1 GCA_012727635.1 Tissierellia bacterium
AGCTTTGCTGAAATAACCTTGCGAGTTCCACCTGGATAGGGCTCTTTCTTAAAAAGATCCTCAAGAATTTCGATTCCAGTATCTTCTAAATCGAGCAAAGATTTGATATAATGGTCTTGAGACATGATGTGTACTCCTTTCGAATATGGTGTGGTAGCTCTATTCTAACGGATGAACGCTCATGTCTCAATTGTTTTTTAAAACATGAATTGTCAAGCCAAGTGCAACACTTTGTATTGAAATACTTCAAATGGTGTTATCCAGTTCAGACATTTCCTCGGCCTTGAGTTTATCTTGATTAGATTTTTAAACAAATCCTCTTCTGCAACTTTGCAAGATCTGTTTTTTTTGGATAGAATTCACGAAGGAGTCCGATGTTGTTTTCATTGTTTCCCCGCTGCCAAGCACTGTAAGGGTCTGTAAAAGGCATCTGTACCTGTGCGGCTTCTTCGATGACCTTATATCAGGTGAATTCTTTCCCACAATCTGTTGTGATCCTTTGGACTAGCTCTGAACCAAGGAGTTTTAGTAGCCTTCCTATGGTGATTTCCATTGAAGCCGCAGTGCGATCAGCCATTAGGAAGGCAAGATACAACCGGCTTTTTCTTTCGGCAAAAGTAGCCAAACAGCCTTTGCCATAGCCCTAGAGCTAAACCTTGATATGACCGAGTATCTTTTCTTAAAGGCGGGTTATGCTCTTTCTAATATCAGCCGCTTTGATGTGATCCTTAGCTACTCTATAGAAAGACGAAATCACAATATTTTCGAAATCAATGAAGTTCTCTTTGCCTATGAAGAGAAACTCCTGGGGTTTTAGAGAGTAAAAGGTAACTAGCAATATTTGACATTGTATAGAAGTCAATTGCTAAGCTATCTTTTTTCATTTTATAGGAGCTAGACAGTCGTTACAATATCCGATGAAATAGTAAGTTAGTAACAATAGATCTAGGAGATCTAGCCTGCCATCTAAAAAGCAACGAGCTCCATAGGATGACGAGTTCAAAAAACGTGCAGCCCTTTAAGTAATCCTAGCGAAGCAGCGGTTAAAGAAGTTGCCGACAGCCTGGGCGATAATGTTCAGATGTTATATCGCTGGCGAAGACTATATACTCCTGGTGATGAGAGAACAGAGAACTTTGAAGCCCAAGATGAGAATGGTGCTTTAAGACAGCGAATCGCTGAACTTGATGAAGACAATTATATCCTATACCCTCTGGGGCACAGGTGGAAGAAGAATCTTACGCCAAGCCCTGGTGGGCCAAAGCATTAGGCCTATCAACATCTGGTAATTATGGTTGGTTAAAGGAGCGCGATAGCCAGATTAATCGTAAAGAGGAGCTTCGTCCTTATTGTATTCAAGTCTTTAAAGAAGATCGAGAAGGCTAGGGTGCACAAAGAATCTGCGACGTCCTACGCAGTCGTGGTATAAGAGCCTATTATCCTGTAGTTTCAACAGTTATGAAGGAAGAAAAGCTGGTGTCTAGACACATGAGACGAAAACAGCGCTCCCTTACTGATAGCAGTGCAGCGAGGGATGATAGCTATAAAAACCTTGTAAGAGACTTAGAAATTACCATGGGTTTTCAAGTTCTCAGTAGTGATATCACCTACATCCCTACTGCTCAAGGTTTTGAATACCAGTGTAATATAATTGACATTCACACCAAGGAAGTTCTTGGGACTGCTCAGAGATCTAACATGAAAGCGGGGCTGGTAGAAGAGGAGATTGGTGCCTTTGTCCTGGAAAGAAGCTCTGCTTATTCTTCTTACCAGGGTTTTCCTGGTATCGTATTTTTGCCTGTTCGCCCATTAGTCTACTTTATAGTATGGGTGGGGGACTCATAAGCCTTTTTGCTATGTATTTGGCATTTGAGTTTGTCCCAAAGTATATTTCTGTCATTGGTTTCAGTTTGCTAGGAGCCTTTTTTCATAACACCGGTCAGTCCGTTGTTCTAGGTCCTCTTCTTGGAAGCTGGGAAGTTGCCTTGAGCTACTATCCTATTTTGGTGCTAGCAGCCCTGGCTACAGGCAGCCTCACGGGGTATATTGCAAGCTATTTTTTAAAGCACATTCAATCCATACCTCTGGGTCGGGATTATCCTAAGGGTTTAATCTATTAAGCTCTTAACATTATCAGAGTTTTTCTTTATCAAATTAGACTGAAGGAAAGATCAACCAGACTTTTTGTGCAAATCTTTGTCTTTCTCCAGTTTCTTTATTTTTTTAAGGCTAATCTTATAGGCTACTCCTTTTGGGGACAAGGAAAAATTTGCCACTAAATGGAAAGTAAAGCCCAAGGGATAAAAAAAGTTGACACATAGCCCGCTATAATAGATTTCGGGCTTTAGTAGAAAAATGAAATCATAAGCTGTTATACTTATTATGTATAGACTGATCTTGCTGAGATCGATAAGCTGGCTAGAAACGTAGAAAAAGAAAGCTAATTTAATTTTGTAGTCGAGGTATAAAATGGAAAAAAAGAGATACTTACTAGAGGAGATTTGATATATGGAATTTAAACAACTGGAGTGTTTTGTTGCTGTTGCTAAACAAAGAAGCTTTTCTAAGGCAGCGGATATTTTGTTTCTCTCTCAGCCGGCGATCACCAGTAATATCCAAAAACTAGAAAAAGAATTTGGAATGATATTATTTGATAGGGGCAAGGATGTTGCTTTGACAAAAGGAGGCATGGAATTTTACCCCTATGCCGTAGAAATGCTTAATATTCGGGAGAAAGCCCAGCTGGCAATAGACCAACATAAAAATAAGATTGAAGGGCTATTGGAAATATATACAAGTACAATACCAGAGCAATATCTTCTACCCCATATTATTAAAGGCTTTAAGGAGGTTTATCCCCAGGTTCATTTTTCTATTCGCCACAAAGACTCCCAGGAGGTGATAGAGGAGATTCTTTCTGGGATTACCAATTTTGGTTTTATTGGAGCAAAATATTCCTATGAAGGAATTAAGTATATAGATTTTTTTGCGGATAAATTAGTGCTGATCGCTTCTCCAGAGAAAAGTTTTTCTGGGCATACCCTTGATATTCAAAGCCTAATGGGGGAAGAGATTATACTAAGAGAAGAAGGTTCCGGAACAAGAAAACTAATTGAAAGTGGGCTAGCATCACACAAGCTAGATTTAAACATATTTCGTTCACGTACCATAAATTATAGTTTAGAAGCCATAAAAAGCATGGTGGCTCTAGATATTGGTATTAGTTTTGCCTCGGAGGTTTCTGTAAGAAGAGAAGTAGCTATGGGCCGTTTAAAACAATATGAAATCAAAGATCTAGAGCTTACTAGAGATTTTAGTTTAGCCTATTGTAGCAACAGATATCTTTCCCCTGTAGAGGAGAAATTCATGGAATTTGTAGCCGCCTGGAAATGGGATACTATTGATATCTAGCAGCCAGAGCTTTAAAGGAAGAGGATAAGGTAGGGTTTAAAGAAGTAGTAAATCAGGATAGATTAGTCCTAATTCACTCATACTACCACTGGCTGATTGCGGGGGTTCTTCAACAATTATGGCTAGGAAATTCAAATGCTTTGAAGTAGGAAAATTGATCTAAAAACACTGTGCTGGCTCATAAGCTTAGAAAGCCTATAAGAGCAAAGGCCGGCCTATCTGGATAAGTTGTTTTGGAGAAGAAAAGGATGAAAAAAACAGCTGGAAAAGTCTTGAAAGGTAAAGAGCAAAGACGAAGAGGTAAGACGAATCTAATGGGTCCTATTGCTGGACTTTTTTTACTACTGACGGGTTTGCTGTTACTGGTAATTAAAGCTGTAAGCCTAGAGTACATCGACGAAATGGGAATTTTACGGGAGAAGTTTTTCTTGTTACCAATAGCTTACTTGTTTATCCTAAGTGGAGTTGTGGTTCTTTTTGTTTTTGGTGGAAAGTGCCTGGCCCATAAATTTAGTAATAAATCCAAACAATAAAAACCAACAGTTCTCAGTGTCTAGTCACTTTAGCAGAATTTGATTTAATTTATTGTACTGAATAGGTTTACATAAAAACAATGATAGAATTTGTACAATTAGACTAGAGCACCCATACAAGGGTGTTCTTTTGATTTAAATCCTAGGGTTAGAAGGTAGAAATGGCAAATTTCTTGATAGAAAAGCTAGAGCTAGAGTAAACCCACAAACCCAGATGATTTTTGGTGATTTTTTAGGAGGGGGTGATGAAGAAAAGGAATTGTATTATAGAGCTCATCCTAGTATTTATAAAACTAAAGGAGAGGAAAAGAGCTTTAAAGAGTTTCAGCTTAAAAGAAAGCAGAACCTGGAGGACAACTTTATAAATACTTGATCGGATATAACCGTGGGCATTCAAATATAGCAGAATGAGAGTGGGGAACCCCCCCAAAAAAAGTTCCTCTTAGCTCATAGCAATGAACTTGTTATACAGGGGCACGTGAACTATAATCAATGAATTATAGATGCATCACTTTTTTTTCAATTCCTAAGGAAAAGATGAGTTGTAAGTCCATTTAGATACATTTTAATGCAAACTGCTTGTCTGGGCGGCGGAATCCCCTAGGGATTTTAAATTTCTTTTTTAGCTAGGAAAAGTAATATATATGATCTATGATGGGTAGGGAGCAGGCTGTTTATTTTAAAGGGGTTCCGATGAAAAAAATTAAGGTTTCTCACTTATTAGTGATTCTTTTAGTCGTTTTAGCTATTGGCTTGATCAATCCATTAAATTTAGATTTAAACCAAACAATTCTGTTTTCTTCCTTGGTTTTGACGATTGGACTTTGGGCCACAAATGCGGTTCATAAAAGTCTAGCCTGTGTGTTTTTTCTAATTATGTCTTTTATATTTGGAAAA
>JAAYGQ010000158.1 GCA_012727635.1 Tissierellia bacterium
AATTCCTTGACCAGAAAAATCAGTGTAATAACAGAAGAAAGACCATCGGCTATGGGTTGAGCATACCAGACCCCTTGGAGTCCAAAAAATCTTGGAAGGAAATAGACAAGAGGGGCAAGTAGAAAGACTTGCCGCGATAGAGAAAGCACGAAACTTATTCTTGCCTTTCCAATGGATTGGAAAAAATTAGAACTGATAATCTGAAAACCTGCGATAAACATCATCGAAAGAAATACTCGAAGACCCTTAACGGTAATCTCAAAAAGTTCTGCATCCGGTGTCATAGCTCCTACAAGGACATGAGGAAAGAACTGAACAATAACCCATCCGGCACTCATTAATACCGTGGCCGATAAAATAGCGACTCTTACCGTTTCTTTTACTCTTTTGAAATTCCCCGCTCCATAATTAAAGCCTACGATGGGCTGCATCCCTTGGTTCATTCCAAAAATCGGCATAAAAAAGAGCATAGCAATGGAGTTAATAATGGCGTAGGCTCCCTGAGCCAAGGCACCTCCATAAATTCGAAGACTGTTATTGAGAAGAGCTCCTACTACACTGCCGGCTATTTGAATAAAAAAAGGAGAAACTCCTATGGCCACGATCAGGGAAATCACTTTTAAGTCCAAACGGAAATCTTTTGATTTTAATTTAATAAGATTGTTACCACGAAGGTAATAGCTAAGTCCACGGCTAAAACTTAGAAACTGAGCAATAATCGTGGCATAGGCTGCCCCTTCTATGCCCATTTTAAAAGTAAAAATAAAGATCGGATCTAAGATAATATTGGTGATTGCCCCTAGAAGCATACTGTACATTACAAATTTCGGGTTACCCTCAGCGCGAATCAGATGATTAAAGGCAAAGCCAAAGGTGTTCCAATAATTCCCGATTAGGATAATCCGTAAATAATTGCTGGCATAGGGTAGATTCTCTGCTGTGGCTCCGAAAATAAGAAGGACTTTTTCTAAATTCAAAAGCAAAAAACCATTGAGAACAAGGGCGCTTAAAAAAAGCATGAGCAGCGCATTGGCTAGAATTTTTCTCGCCATGGGCTGATCTTTTTTTCCTAAGTGTATTGAGATATTCGCTCCGCCGCCAATTCCAAAGAGCATGGTAAAGCCCATTAGGATAAAGGTAATGGGCAAGGATACTCCAATTCCGCCAATGGCAATCCTTCCCGTGATGGGAATCTGACCTATAAAAAAGCGGTCTACTATATTATAAAGGGCTTGAACCATCATGCCGGTAATGGCTGGCAGGCTAAAACTAAAAAAGAGACGAGGAATGGATTCAGTGGCCATTCGCTTTTCTCTCTCACTGGTATAATTCACATGAACTCCTAACATTGCATTTCAAATTTTGTTTTGCAACTGGGGCAACTGACTCTAATCTTGCCCTTACCCTTGGGAACGATCATTTTCTTTCCACAAGAAGGGCACTTGGGAAGTATAAAATCTAATTTCGAAAGAAGTTGCGTGGGATTAAATCCTACGATTACTTCTCCATCAATAAGAAAAGTAGGGACACCTTGCACGCCTAGAGTTTGATACTCTTTTTGGATTTCCGGATTTTGAACATTCTTATCAATAAAGGGTATTCCTTCTTTTTTCAGAAAATCCTTAGCGCTGTGACAATGAGGACAGCTAGGACTTGAATACATTATTATTTTTTTCATAATACACCTCCTGTATAGCATACCCAAAAGTAGACTCTAAATACTAATTATAACATCAATATTGAATTTCCATTAAATTAATTGATAGAGTCCCTATAATTGTGTAAAAATGAAAGGGCCAAATGACAGCCTTCTAAGGTACAATGTTTTTAGCGAAAACACACCACGGAGGAATCAAATGACCCACGTACATTTTACATTGCCCAAAGATAAAATTCAATCTCTAATAGAAAAAGCTGTGAGTGAAGAGTTTATGAAAGATCTACTTACTACTACCTTCCATTAGCTTATGGAAGTCCAGCGAGATCAGTAGATCAATGCGCAAAGCTATAAGGGCACTTCTGATAGGACGGATCAGCGTAATGGTACTACAAAAGGGACTACAGGGTAAAGATAGGAACTTTAACTCTAAAAGTTCCTAGGACTCGTGATGATAAGTTCTCTACTGATATCTTCGATGGCTACCAGGGCTGTGAGAAGGCTCTGCTGGCAAGGTTTTAGAGATGTATATCCCAGGTGTATCCATAGGGAAGTGTATCTGCTTTGATGAATAGAATGAACGTTATACTAAGGACTTTTTCACATGATTATAGACTTGACTTTACATAAAACTCATAATTGCTATTGGATAGCTTATCGGTTAGAAGACCATAAAATGTGGTATATATTTAATACCTTATAAGCTTTATATACCAATAATTACAGGAGATAAAAAATGCAAAACATTAAGATTTACCTTATTACAGTAGTGGTTTTTTTTCTAGTAGATATTTTATGGTTGGGTTTTATCTCTAAGAATTTGTATAAAAAATATTTGGGCTTTTTAATGGCACCCAAGGTGAATTGGACCGCTGCAATTATTTTCTATTCGCTATTTATAGTAGGTTTGGTATTCTTTGTTATAAATCCTGCCCTTGAGAAAAGTAGCTTGATCTATGCGATTTTAGTCGGAGGTTTCTTCGGACTCATTACCTACGCAACATACGATTTAACAAATCTATCTACTTTAAAAGATTGGCCGCTGATTATTACTGTAGTCGACATTGTTTGGGGGACATTTTTAAATGCCGCCACTTCGGGAATCACTTTTATGATTGTACAAAAGTTTTTAAAATAAGAAATGGGAAAGAGGGCTATGAGCATATCACTGTTAAATGGGGAGAATTTATACAATTCTTTTGTGTCCGGCGCACTTGAAGTAATCGAAAACCGCAAGTTTTTAAATGATATTAATGTATTTCCCGTTGCAGATGGAGACACGGGAAATAATTTAGCTTCTACCATGAACTCCATTATTCAAGATGCCAAGGGACTTAAATCAGCCAAATCAACCATGAGCTTGATTGCCGATGCAGCAATAACTGGAGCAAGGGGCAATTCGGGAATCATCGTTGCCCAGTATATAAACGGCATTTCCATGAGCTTAAAGGATGAAGAGCAGATATCCATCGACTCCTTTGCCGAATCGGTGCAAAGAGCTTTTCCCTGTGCCTATAGCGCTATTTCAAACCCAGTTGAAGGAACAATTATCACAGTAATAAGAGACTGGTCCGAGGCGGTTTATAACCAAAAGGACACAGCGAAAGACTACCATGAACTATTGGTTCATCCATTGGAAGTGGCTTCTAGATCTTTAGAAAAAACAACATCTATGCTTAAAGTATTGGCGGATTCAGATGTGGTCGATTCTGGAGCTAAGGGGTTTTTCCATTTTATAAAGGGTTTTACTGAGTTTATGAGAACGGGTAAGTTAAAAGAAGCTGTCGATGTCATAGAAGACATTGAGATTTCTGATTATCCAAATCACGATTGCGGAAATATTGACTTTCGTTATTGTACAGAAGCTTTAATAGGAGACAAAAAAATAAATCTAGATGAATTAAAGTTTGAACTCTCAAGCCTAGGCGATTCGCTTATTATCGCTGGAAACGAGAGAAAGGCCAGAATTCACATCCACTCAAACAATCCCGAAGAAGTTTTCAAAGTCCTAAGGAACAAAGGCACTATCCTACAGCAAAAAGCCGATGATATGTTAAGGCAGTACGAGTCGGCCCATAAAAGAAAATACAATATAGCACTCATAACAGATTCGATAGCCGATTTGCCAAAGGATCTTATTGATAAATATCAGATAAACATCTTACCGCTAAGTCTAGTAATGGAAAACACAAGTTATCTGGATAAAGTTACCATGACACCTGAAATTTTTTACAATATTTTAGATGGTTTAGAAGAATATCCTTCTTCTTCCCAACCCAGCATAAAGCTTGTTGAGGGTCTGTATTCTTCCTTATTGGATCATTATGATGAAATACTTGCTATTACCGTAGCCAAGGAACAAAGTGGCACAAATAATGTCTTCAATAAAGCCATTGAAAAAGTTATTCGAGAAGGCAAGAGAATCCATGTAATAGACTCGAGGCAAAACTCCGGTGCAGAAGGATTACTGGTTATGAAGGCCGCCGAGCTCATCGATCAAGGGGAGAGTCTAGATAGTATAGTAGAAAAAATCGAAGAGCTCAGATCAAAAACTAGAATACTAGTCAGTGTGAATACATTAAAATATATGGTTCGCTCTGGTAGAATTGGAAAACTAGGAGGAATGGCAGGTAAGCTCATTAATTTAAAGCCTGTTATTTCACTAGATGAGTCCGGTAAAGGTAAAATTGAAGACAAAGCCTTTAGTATAAATTCAAATACTAAAAAGATTATGAAAATAGTAAAAGAAACAAATCAGAAAAACAAAATTACAAGATACTCCATAGTGCATGCAAACAATCCGGTGCGCGCTGAACAATACCGTCAAAAATGTGTTGCTATTCTAAATAAAGAGCCTGAATATATTATGAATATATCTACTATTGTAGGTATGAGTGCAGGCGTAGGAAGCGTCGCCATAGCCTATATGAGCGAGGAAGTTGGAAATAATGAATAATATTCATCTACAAGTTGCCCTTGTAATTGTTATATACTTTACATTGGTATTTATACTGGCACAAGCTAAAAATAACAACTCCATTGTTGATAGTTTTTGGGGGCCAGGATTTCTAGTGGTAGCGGTGTATACTTTTCTCCAATCTCAAAATGTGGGAACAAAAGGCACTCTAGTTACTTTGTTAGTGCTCCTCTGGTCCAGTAGATTGTTTCTTCATATTACAATACGGAATTGGAATAAGCCCGAAGACTTCAGATACGTTAATATGAGAAAGAAATGGCAAGGCAAAAACCCAACACTGCAAGCTTTTCTTAAGGTTTTTATGTTTCAAGGATTAATGCTATTTATAGTATCGCTTCCCATTGTAATTGCAAATAATACGCCGAACCAGAACCTTAGCCCTTTAAACATTTTCGGAATTTTTCTTTGGGCTATCGGGTTCTTCTTTGAAGTTGTAGGAGATAAACAGCTTAAAGACTTTCTTGCAAAAAAAGAAAACAGAGGAAAGCTCATGACCCAAGGTCTTTGGAGCTATACAAGACATCCTAACTACTTTGGAGAAGCTCTTCTTTGGTGGGGGATATTCTTCCTAACCATTTCAAAGGTGAGCGAGTTATTCATAATACTAGGTCCAATGCTTATAACTTTTCTTCTTGTATTTGTATCAGGAGTTCCTCTATTGGAAAAGAAATACAAAGACAGGCCTGACTTTATTGAGTACAGTAAAAAAACAAGTATATTTATACCTTGGTTTCCTAAAAAATAAGGCTATATATAGGCACCTAAAATCTAGTTTTCTTACTGGCGGGATTGCTTAAATGAGAAGTGAATTTTCTTTGTTATCATCTCAAATAGAATCCTAAATATTGCTTCTAATCAAATTTCATATAATAACATCAATAAAAAGGCGCTCTACATAGTAAATGTAGGTGCCTTCTTTTTTAGTTCCATACTCACTTTAGGCTAGAAATAAATATCCTTTTAATTCTAGTGTCTGCCAGCCTTTAAAGGGATTAATGCAAATTGATTTTTATAAAGCTGAATCGCTGCGATCCCTATCAAAGCAGCCATGCCTCCAAGAGATACCATTTGAAGAAGTCCATACTGTCCATTAAAGCCCGCAGGGGATTTAAGAAACTGATATATTCCAAAATAGGCCCAGGCAACGGGTATAGGAAACGAAGCGTTGCGATTACTAAGCATAACCACTAATACAAGAACAACAGAAACCGAAAGGATAATCATGGCCCACATCTCATTACCTATCCCTAAACCATCCCATTTGAGTTTTACCAAGGTTGCAGCTATATTCACTACCGTTGCAATAAACAACCAACCTGTATAGAGACCAAAGGTCAAAGGCAAAAGAAACCGTTTTCCGCTCTGAATTCTTTTCAATTTGATTAATATTAAAGATAATGCAATTACAAATCCTAGAATAAATACCACCGATAGTTCCAGTTGCAAGAAGGAGAAGGCTACAATCCATCCCATATTTAAAATGGAGGATACTCTAAAAAGTAGGGATATTTCATCTACTGCCTTTTGATAGTAAGGGTCGTCTTTTTTTATGATCATTAGAATCATAGAAAGGATCAGCAAAGAGTAAATAACGCTCCATATACTGAAAGTTGAAGGACTTGGCGTTATCAAAGTAATGTACATATCCGATATTTCTTTCTGGGAAAGTCCGTTAATCAAGCCGAAGGCTCCCATTGCATTAATGCCTAGAGTGACTAACAAAAACATGGCATTAATCCATGCGTTTTTTGTTCTATCCATAATAAATAATCTCCTTTGTGTTTTCAAATGATAAAGTCAAATCTATGATTCTAACTCCTCATTCTGGCGCTGTAAGAACTCTCTTCTTTTTCTAAATTCGATAATTGGTAAATCTCCCTGTACTAGATTTTCTCCCATCTTGAGCTTCGTTTTAATTGGAAGCTGGGTCAGCACAACTCTTCTATCTTGATGCAATATGATTTTATTGGATATCTTGCTTGCTGCATTGACAAGCTGCTTTAAACCCGGCGTACGAATAAAACTTTGATAAAACCTCAAATAAATATGAGTGTTTTCTTCGTCTATGGGGGCAAAGGCAGCAAAAATTCTCACTTGATCCGATATTATATTTTGCCATATATTGGGCATTTGAAACTGCAAATGGAATAGCTTTTCATACTCTTCTATTTCATTGGGTTTTTGAGGCCTTTGTCCATGGTCCTCTTCGTTTTTAACATAAAAGGTCATAAGATTATCTTCCCACTTTACCACAGGTCCATTCACTAATTTTTTATTACCTTTACCTATTGTTGATTTATGTACAAAGGGCAAATGGACTACGTCCAGCTGATTTTCAGCTGCTCTTGTATAATGAACCCCCCAGGTTTCGGAAAAACCACCGTAGGAAAAGCCTTTTCTTAGTTCTTCAAAAAAAGGAATTTCTGGAATTGCCACGGTCTGATTGCTGTACCATAGCCATATAAATCCATAGGCTTCACGCACAGTATAGGCATTTACTTTAAAATTATCTGCAATTTTTGCCTTCTTTCCATTGGCGGGAATGTATTTGACTTTCCCGCTGCAATCATACTGAAACCCATGAAAGGGACACTCTACATGATCCTTTACTATCTTGCCGGTACTCAGTGAAGCTCCCCTATGGCAACATTTATCAAAAATACAATGAACCCTATTATTTTCATCTCTCCAAAAAACTAGCTTCTCCGATAGTCTTGTAACACCTAGCAGTTTATCTTTTTTAACTTCCTTAGATTCTAGCACTGCATACCACTGATTCTTAATCATGACTTAATCTCCTTCTTCTAGGATACAACCTATATACCCCTAGATGCTTTTAGTATCGTCCTTCATCCATTTTCTATAAATTAAATCCATAAACCGGATACACATCTTTAATGATTTGAGAGGTCTTAAGGCAAAGTTGATTATTAAAGTTTGAAATACAACTTAAGCTTCCCTTGAATTACAGCATACTCATCATCCACTAAACCCAAGGCTTTCTTCAAAAATGCACATCCCTAAATTTTTCCATAGAAAGACTTTAGGGATGTGCGTCAACAGGACTATCTAAATGACCATCATCGGATTCTTACAAATCTTTTTTTGATCCTCGTTTTTTCATCAATAACACGCCAACAACCAAAAAGACAAGAGCCAGTACAATTAAGAAATCGGCGGATTTTGATCCGGTACTTGGCAGTATTGGTTTAGAAGGCTTTGACTCTTCAGTATTGGTAATCTTAAAACCATACTTTTGAGTTCTAGTTATTTTTGCTTTATAACCTTCTAATTTTACTTCTTCTACTGTGTACTCTATTTTCTTCTCGTCGCTTATCTTATTTACCGTTGGAAGATTTGCAAAGGTATGTTTCCAATCGTTGGTCTTTGATAAAACTATTGTATCTATCTTTTTACCATCGGCTAGTAGATTTATAGTTGCTTTGTCTCCTACTTTGCCTATCCATACTTTTTCTACATCAATTGGTATTAAGGGGATTTTTTCGGTATTTGTAACTGTGAATCCCTCTTCTTGAGATAGGGTTATATTTGTTTTATAACCCTCTTGCTTCACTTCTTCTAAGGTATAAACGATAGGTTTTTTGTCCGTTATTTTATTTACGTTTGGCAAACCCATAAAGGTGTGTTTCCAGTTATTGCTTTTTGACAGCACTACTGTATCCACTTTTACGCCATCGGCTAATAGATTTATGGTTGCTTTGTCTCCTACTTTTCCTATCCACACTTTCTTTACATTCAATTTACCCTTTATTGGCGTATTTGGTGTTACTGGAACATCTTCTGTATTTGTGATTGTGAAACCCTCTTCTTGGTTACCGGTTATTTCTGTTTTATAACCGTCTACTTTTAATTCTTCCACTGTGTATTCGATTTTCTTTTTATCGGTTATTTTATTGACTGCAGGTAGTTTACTGAAGCTGTGCTTCCAGCTATTGTCCTTTGATAAATCAACTGTGTCTACCTTTTTACCATCGGCCAGGAGATTTATGGTTACTTTGTCTCCTACTTTACCTACCCATACTACTGCTACTCTTACCTCTGTTTTTACCGGTTCAGCCTCTTCTTCTGTATTGGTGACGATAAACCCTTCTTCTTGGCTTCCGGTTATCTCTGTCTTATAGCCCTCTACTTTTAATTCTTCTACTTTATATTCTATTTTCTTTTCATCGCTTATCTTATTTACTGCAGGTAGTTTACTGAAGCTGTGCTTCCAGCTATTGTCCTTTGATAGATCGACTGTGTCTACCTGTTTACCATCGGCCAGTAGATTTACCGTTACTTTATCTCCTACTTTACCTAGCCATACTTTTTCTACAGCGACTGATATCAGGGGAATTTCCTGAGTATTTGTGACCATGAAGCCATCCCCTTGAGTGCCGGTTATTTCTGTCTTATAGCCCTCTACTTTTATTTCTTCCACTGTATATTGAATTTCATCCCCGCTAGCATTCACTTTATCTAAATCGGTGAATACATGCTTCCAGTTATTGGATTCTGATAATTCAATGGTCCCTGCCAGCTTATCCTCGGCTAAGAGATTTATGGTTACATTTTCCAGCACTTTGCCTTGCCAGAACTTCTCGACTGCCACATCAATTTTTTCCGGTTGAGCTATTTCTTGAGTGTTTGTAATGGTAAAACCTTCTTCTTGGCTTCCGGTTATTACCGACTCATAGCCTACCAGTTCAGATTCTTCGATAGTATACTCTATCAATTCTTGACCATCATATTTATCTAGATTTATAAAGTACCCAGTCCAGTTGGCTTGAGTAAGTGTAAGGGTTTCTCCTGTATCTACATTATTTGCAAGCAATTTAAAGGTTACAGAAGCGGCAGGTGTCCCATTCCAGGTTTTGGTTACTTTTATATGAATTTTATTATAGGTGTTTGTCACCATTAAAGATGTTGAATCTTCCGAGTCTGGTTCAGCTAGGTTTCCTGTAACCACCTTAGTATATCCTTCAGGAACTGTTTTTTCGTCGACGGTGAAGTAATCATATTTCTTTCCAAAGAGGTTATATTTAGGAACCTTCAGCCAGGTTTGTGTAAACTCTAGATCCGCTGTTCCCACTGCGATTTCCGCTTCTCTAACAACATAAGATTTATTTTGTGATGTTACATGTCCTATTAGCTGAAGTATAACTTTATCCGGTCTTCTTAATACATCTAGAGAATCATCGGAAGGCCACTGCCTGGGCTCCTGCGCAAAAACTTTATTCGCTTCGATTTTCGGATATGTGGGTATTTTAAATCTATAACTTTCACCTTGAATCCAATCACCCTTATCTACTTCACTTTTGACAGTGAAGTTTAAAGATTCAAGGGCTTTTTCTAAGGTATCATCGCTATTAAATTTAAAGACTGTCCAGTGGGGGTCATTAAGCTTGCTCTTTACATAGTCCTGGGGTTTGTATTCTTTAAGCATTTTATCTGAAGATTCAATTACTAGTGGGGCCTTAGGGGGCAATAGGTCCACTTTTGAATTTGGTAGCAAAATAGTGTCGGTATTAATAACCAAGGTATCGATGGGATCAATCGAGGCTACAGCAATATGAGTTACTCCCTCAATAGTATATACAAATCCCATTACAGTTCCCTTGTTTTTCGATAGGTTTATAGATTCCAGCTCAAGAACAACATAATCCGATTCTAAAGTATATTTTCCTAAAGTAGGCATTTTGTTTGTTGCATCCAATTTGGATATTCTTGAAAGGGCAAGTTTTACTTCTTCATTATTATGTTGAGATTTATTATCCGAATTTGCTAATGGAGCCAGTGTGTTGTACTCAGTGGTTTTTCCCACTGCCATACTTGTAAGGCTTACTATCTGTGACATTATTAAAAACACAGCCATAAATAGTACTATTTTTTTATTTTTCATAAACTTCCTCCAATTAGGTATATAATTCATGCTTAATAATGAATTAGCAATCGAGGCAATAATTATTTTTAATTATTCCTTGATTTTAATACGCTTTCCATTACCAGCAATAGACTTCGATTTTATATTGTACGTGTTTTGAGGTTTATACGGTTTTTATATGACTGTATTTACTGCGAGTTTTTATTGACGTCCATTCATCTTCTCTACCCTATGTATTTACCCTATTTGTGTAAATTTATACCTATAGCTTAACCGGCATGGATTAGCTACTGACCAGGATCTTTTACTATTCCGATTTCACTTTTTATTTTTCTTTTTTCGGTAGGATATGCTTATCTCAATTTAAAAATGCACTGACAAAATTATGACAAAATTATGACAAAAAATGATATAATGAACAATAGGTTCAAATGCTC
>JAAYGQ010000159.1 GCA_012727635.1 Tissierellia bacterium
ACTACATCTAGTGTATTTTGGAGGGAATTATGTTGCGAGTCGAAAAGCGTGAAGGCTATGAAGTGGAGTTTGATCGAAGAAAGATCAGCGCTGCTATTCAAAAAGCCATGGCCGAGACAGAGCAGGGTATCGATGGTAACCTGGCTGATGGAATCAGCGAAAACATCGAAGACATATTGAGAAATTCCGGACGCATTATTTCCGTTGATCAAATTCAAAACTTAGTGGAAGAACAATTGATGAGCAGTCCTAGAAAAGATGCAGCCAAACGATATATTATTTATCGAAATGAAAAGGATAAAACCCGTCCCTTGAGAAAAAGAAAAGGGGAGGGTGGCGAGCTTCTAAGTGAAGTTTTCCTTAGAAAATACAAGCATGCACCTTCGCCTATGAATCAGCTGGGAAACTTTGTTTTCTACAGGACCTATTCCAGATGGATTCCTCAGGAAAAAAGAAGAGAAAACTGGTGGGAAACCGTTAAGAGGGCTGTAGAGTATAACTGTACTTTGGTGCCCACAACTACCAGTGAAGCCGAAGAGCTTTTTGATAATGTTTACCATATGAAGCAATTTTTAAGCGGGCGAACATTTTGGGTAGGAAATACCGATGTGGCTAAGCACTATCCTATGAGCAACTTCAACTGTTCCTTTGAGGTTCTAGACAGCCTTCATTCTTTAAAAGATCTTTTTTACCTACTTATGATAGGAAGTGGCGTTGGGCTTCGAATTCTCAAAAGTGATGTGGAAAAGATTCCTAAGATACGTACAGACTATGAAATCATCCATGAAGACTATACCCCTACGGCCAAAAAAGACAGAGAAGACAATACTTCCATGGAATTTTATTATAATTCCACGGCGAAGATAACCGTTGGAGATAGTAAAGAAGGATGGGTTCAGTCCCTGGAGTATTTTTTTAATCTTATCCATAGCAATGATTTTAGAAATATAAAAACCATTGTAATTAATTATGATCACGTTCGTCCTATGGGCGAAAGACTGAAAACTTTTGGAGGCACAGCCAGCGGCCACAGCTCACTGAAAAATATGTTCCTAAAGATTGACCGGGTAGTAAAAAAAGCAGGACTCATTAGTGATAAACTCTGGATAAAACTACGTCCCATTGACTGTTTGGATATTGCTAATATTATTGGAGAAAACGTTGTAGTCGGTGGTGTGCGTAGAACAGCTGAAATCGTACTTCTAGATCAAGACGACCGTGAATCCATAGAAGCCAAAAGCAAGCTTTATAAGCAAATAGACGGCCAATGGATTGTTGATAAAGAGCTTCTCCACCGCTCGATGAGCAATAATAGTATATTTTACACCTCTAAGCCAAATAGAGAAATGTTCAATTGGCAGATGGAGCAGATGCGCTATTCCGGCGAGCCGGGCTGGGTCAATGCCGAAGCCGGAAAGAAGCGTCGGCCTAACTTTGAAGGAGTCAATCCCTGTGCTGAGATCCTGCTAGATAATAAAGGACTATGTAATCTTACAACGGTTAATGTTGCGGCCTTTGCCAGAGAAGATGGTACCCTGGATATGCATGGACTTTTAAGGGCGCAAAAGCTTTCTGCTAGAGCGGCCTTTAGAATGACCCAAGTAGAACTTGAACTTCCCCATTGGAATCAAGTCCATCATAGGGATAATCTAATAGGAACATCTTTAACGGGCTGGCAGGATATGGTAAATGCCTGTAATTTAACTAGAGACGACGAAGCCGATGTTCTAAGAAAGCTCCGCAGTGTAGCTCGTAGCGAGTCTGAGTCCTATGCAGCAGAGCTGGATGTAGCAGCGCCCCTTCTTGTCACAACGGTAAAACCCGAAGGAACCCTAAGCCAACTGCCCGAAGTGAGCAGTGGCATCCATTACTCCCATTCTCCTTATTTTGTTCGAAGAGTGCGCATCAATGCTTCGGATCCTCTCGTTAAGGTTTGTGAGGAACTAGGCTATCCTGTTAAACCTGAAGTGGGCCAGGAGTGGGATACCTGTACAACAAAGGTTGTTGAGTTCCCCATAAAGGCCCCCCAGGGAAGAACCAAGTACGATGTAACTGCTCTCGAGCAGCTAGAGAATTATAAGCTCTTTATGGAAAACTATGTTGATCATAACGCTTCCATTACTGTCCATGTTCGCGACCACGAATGGGAGATGGTAGGAGAATGGGTTTGGGAAAACTGGGATGATATCGTGGCAATAAGCTTCCTGTCCCTAGATGATAGCTTTTATGATCTTCTACCCTATGAGAGCATCGAAAAAGAGGAATACGAAGAACGAAAAGCCGCTATGAATCCCTTTAGACCTTCTTTGATAAACAAATACGAGGTCGAGGAAATCCTCTTTGATATTGGAGATGATGGTTGCGAAAGTGGCGTATGCCCGATAAGATAGAAAGAGTTTAAGGCACTTCGGTGCCTTTTTCTTTTGGGAAAAAGCCCTTGATTGTTTAGCGAAAGCCTTGGGTAAAAGCAGACTTAAGGGCCTTTTATGCCTTTATATATCGATAGAAGAGTGTTATAATGGACACATAGATTTCTCAGGAGGAATACATGAAACAATACACCAGCGACAAAATTCGTAACGTGACCCTTTTGGGCCATGGTAATTCAGGGAAGACAAGCCTACTAGAAGCCATCCTCTTTGACAAAAAAGTTACAGGGCGCCTAGGCTCTGTGGATGATGGAACGACGGTAAGTGATTACAGTAAAGAAGAGATTCAAAGAAAATTTACCATAAGCACAAGCCTTGTACCTATGGAATGGGCGGATAAGAAAATTAACTTCTTAGATACTCCGGGCTACTTTGACTTTGTCGGAGAAACGATAGGAGCCCTAAGTATCAGTGGGGGTGCTGTTATAGTCATTGATGCTTCATCGGGAATTGAAGTTGGGACAGAAAAAGCATGGCAGTATACGGAGCAACGTAAAATGCCCCGCATCCTTTTTATCAACAAAATGGATAAAGAAAACATAAACTATGTCCAGCTTATAGAAAAACTCAAGGCAGAATTCGGAGCGAAAATTGCTCCTTTTGTTGTTCCCATTGGCGATGACGAAGAGTTTAAAGGCTATGTTAATGTTGTAGATATGCAGGGACGCATTATAGAAGGCGATAAGGTTTTTGACGCCGAAATCCCTGAAGAATTAAATGAGCGCGTAACAACCGTTAGAGAAATGCTTATAGAATCCGTTGCGGAAAGTGATGAAGCACTTCTTGAAAAGTTTTTTGAAGGCGAAGAGTTTACTGAAGAAGAGATTCGTCTAGGGCTTCGCAAGGGTGTTTTAAATGGAGAAGTTGTCCCAGTGGTTGTTGGCAGCGCTAGCAAACTCGTGGGAATTACCATGCTTTTGGATATGATTACAGATTACTTACCTACCCCCCTAGAAGCTGGCGGTGGAGTAGTTAAAGCCTTTAAAGAGGGAACCCAGGAAGAAGTAGAGATTGCTGTGGATCCTGCCGGTCCCTTCAGCGCCCAGGTCTTTAAGACCATAGTGGATCCCTTTATTGGAAAAATCTCACTTTTCAAAGTGATTTCAGGAAGCCTTAAAAAGGAGATGGAAGTCTACAATACCAATAAGGAAACCACCGAGCGAATTGGGAATGTCTTTTACCTAATGGGTAAAAAGCAGATTGAAGCCACTGAGATTGGTACCGGTGATATCGGAGCCGTTGCAAAGCTCAGTGTGACTCAAAGTGGTGATACGCTGTGCGATAAAAAAAGGAAGATTAAATTTGCACCGATTCCTTTCTTGTCACCGGGACTCTTTAAGGCCATTCAGCCTAAGAGCAAGGGCGATGAGGATAAAATCGGTACAGCTTTGCAAAGACTAAATGAAGAAGATCCCACCTTTAGCATTACCCGCAATTCGGTTACCAAGCAAATGATTATTGGGGGTCAGGGAACAATGCAACTTTTAGTTATTGTTGATAAACTAAAAGAAGCCTTCGATGTCGAAGTTGAAATGATTCCTCAAAAGATAGCCTATCGTGAATCCATCAAAGGTACTGTAACTCAGCAAGGAAAATATAAAAAGCAATCCGGCGGAGCCGGTCAGTATGGAGATGTCGTTATCCAGTTTGAGCCTTCCGATGAGGATTTTGTCTTTGAAGAAAAAATCTTTGGTGGCTCGGTTCCTAGAAATTACTTCCCCTCGGTTGAAAAGGGATTAGAAGAAGCTTTGGAACGTGGTCCCTTAGCTGGTTTTCCTGTTGTGGGCCTAAAAGCTACTCTTCTTGATGGAAGCTATCATGCCGTTGACTCTTCGGATATCGCCTTTAAAGTTGCAGCATCCTTGGCCTTTAAAGAAGGACTACCCAAAGCCAATCCGATTTTATTAGAGCCTATTATGCATCTTGAGATTACAATTCCCGATGACTATATGGGAGATATTATAGGAGATTTAAACAAAAGGCGAGGCCGTATCCTGGGCATGCAGCCTAGCGAGGGCGGAGGGCAAACGGTTTTTGCCGAAGCACCGGAAGCTGAACTCTTTAGTTATTCCTCAGATCTTCGAAGTATGACCCAGGCCCGGGGTAACTTTACCGTAACCTTTGAGCGCTACGATGAAGTACCGGCTATGATTACCGAAAAGGTAATCGAAGAAGTGAAGAAAGAAGATTAATAAAAGGGGCTTAGCCCCTTTCTTTTTTAAGGAGGCTTTGTGAAAAGTCAATTTGTATGCCAAGAATGTGGCGCTTTTTTTCCAAAGTGGATGGGGCGCTGTAGTGAGTGTGGAAGCTGGAATAGTCTTCTAGAAGAAAACATAGAAAAGAAAAAGCCTCATCGTGGTACGCCCACTGCCGCCACTCAGATTAGCGCCATAGAAATACATGAAGATAGCAGAATGAGTTCAGGTATAGGTGAACTTGACCGAGTTCTTGGTGGGGGCATTGTTCAGGGCAGTCTTATCCTTGTTGGCGGTGATCCAGGAATTGGAAAGAGCACTCTGCTTCTTCAAATGGCCCATCACGTGGCATTAAAAGGCAAAAAGGTACTCTATGTTTCGGCAGAGGAAAGTCCTCTTCAAATCAAGTTAAGGGCCAGTCGGCTCAAGATAGGCGGCGAAGGAATTTTTCTTGTTTCTGAGACTTCTCTGGAAAAAATAATGCCAACCATCGAAAAAGAAAAGCCCGATGTGTTGATTATGGACTCTATTCAAACCATAAGTACCGAGGCTCTAAGTGCCGCTCCGGGATCGGTTTCCCAGGTTCGCGAGGTGACCAGTGTCCTTATGGATTTGGCTAAAAACCGGGGCATTGCCACCTTTATTGTAGGCCACGTAACAAAAAGCGGTACCTTAGCCGGGCCAAAGGTCCTTGAACATATGGTGGATACGGTTCTCTACTTTGAAGGCGACGGAACCAGTGTATATAGAATACTACGTAGCGTAAAAAATCGATTTGGTTCTACCAATGAGGTCGGTCTTTTTCACATGGCTTCTTTGGGCCTTTTAGAAGTAGACAATCCATCGGAAATGTTTCTTTCCAGTGCTTCGGGTTTTGAGCCGGGAACGGTGGTTTTTCCTTCTATAGAAGGGACAAGACCTCTTCTTGTAGAGATTCAAAGCCTCGTTAGTACAACAAATTTTGCTTCGCCTCGGAGAATGGCTTTAGGGGTGGATTATAATAAGCTGGTTCTGGCTGTGGCAATACTTGAAAAAAAACGCCACTTGTTTCTACAAAATCAAGATATATATGTTAACGCAGTAGGGGGGATACAGATTGGCGAACCTGCTCTTACTCTTCCAATGATGGTAAGTATTGCATCATCTCTGCTAGATCAGCCCCTGCCTAAAAAAATGATTATCGTTGGTGAAGTTGGGCTACTTGGAGAAGTGCGCAATGTACCTCAAATTGAAAAGCGCCTTATGGAAGCCAAGCGCTTAGGCTATGAGCGAGCCATGGTCCCAAAGAGTAAGGTGAAGGTTGAAGGTATGCGCATAGATGAGGTGAGTCACGTGGATCAAGTATTTTCGATTCTTTTTACCAAGTAAAGTGAGGATATGTTACAATAGGGTATAGATAGAGAAGGAGGTAGATATGAAAATCGGTTCGAAGATTGTCTATCCAATGCATGGAGCGGGCATCGTGGTTGAGATCGAGCATGAGGACTTCTTCGGCAAGAGAATTGAATACTGCACTATGAAGGTGGTGCAAAAAGAAATGACGTTGAAATTTCCGTTAGATCGAAGTGAGAATTTGCACATCCGTGATGTTTCTAGTATAAAAATCATTTTCGACGAGATAAGAGAGCAAGTACCTGAAGAATATATACATTCATCCAACTGGAATAAGCGCTATCAGACGACACTGGAGAAAATGAAAACCGGCAGCCCATCGGATATGGCCACGGTCCTGGTTAACTTGAAAAGCTTGGACACTATTAAAGGTCTATCATCGGGGGAAAGGCAACTTTTCCATAATGCCATGGACATTCTCACCAGCGAGCTGATGTTAATTGAAGATTGTGATTACAAAGGAGCCTATGGGCTTCTAGAAAAGTGTTTGGAGGATTCAATATGCGAAATATAGCTAGAATTGTAATAGCTATAATGTCGCTCATACTAGGCTTTTTATTTGGTCAGTGGGTTTTGCAATCCACTGACTTAGCAGTATTATTCCCTAGCCTTGCTCAGCTAAAAGGATTTTTAAGACTTGTGGTTTATGGCTTTAACACTATTGTTTTTGCTATCATATTCTATATATTATTTACATTTTTATGGAAGCATGGATCCAAGACTATAAAAAACCTAGCTGAAGTGATTGGCGAAAAGCCGCCCCTGCAAATCATAGGGGGTTCTGTCGGGCTAATTGTGGGACTTATTGCAGCCTTTTTTGTGAGCAATATTTATAGTAATATTAACAGTGCACTAAGTGTACTTTTGTCAGTGATTACTTATACCTTTTTTGGCACTCTTGGGCTTATTGTAGGTTCTAGATTGGCTTATCCTTCAGAGTTTCCGCCTATTGATCTAAAAAGGAAAACACCCAATAAGATCAATAAAGGCGCCATGCCAAAGGTTCTTGATACATCGGCCATTATTGACGGTAGGATAGTTGAAATTGCAAAGACGGGATTTATTGAAGGAGATTTTATTGTACCGGCCTTTGTGCTTAAAGAACTTAGACATATTGCCGATAGCTCCGATGATTTAACCAGGGCCAAGGGAAGACGAGGCCTGGATTATATCAATGAGATGAAGGAAATCAGTTTTATTACACTTAATATAACCGATAGGGACTTTAAAGAAGTAGATGAGGTTGATGTTAAACTTTTACATCTAGCGACAGAACTTAAGGGTGCCGTTATCACCACAGATTATAATCTTAATAAGATTGCACTGTTGCAGAGGATTCCGGTTCTAAATGTCAACGACCTTTCCAATGCTGTTAAACCCAATGCCCTTCCCGGTGAAAGTTTCCTAATTGAAGTGATTAAAGAAGGTAAGGAATCAGAGCAGGGCGTAGGGTATCTACATGATGGAACTATGGTCGTAATCGATCAGGGCAAGCATTACCTCGGTCAGCAGCGTGTTGTTGAAGTTACCAGTTCACTACAGACCCCGGCGGGTCGTATGATATTTGCTAAAATTAAGGAGGATCAAAATGAGGCATAATGACAAGAAAAAGAATTTAGCTATTGGTGTTGGAGTTGGTATGGCCGTCAGTGCGGGCATTGGTACTTTGCTTTATAAAAAGTACACTTGCCTAAAGGATAATTCGGATTTCCTTTTTATTGCGGATAACAAAACAGTAGATTTTTCCGATGAGGTCTTTGAAGATGTTTCTGTTGTTGCTCTGGCCAGTAATATTCTTATTGACCTTTCTGGTGCCCAAGCCGATGAAAATCCTATGACACTCTACTTAAAGGGTATGGGAAGTAATGTTGATATTGTAGTTCCCGACGGATGGAATGTTAAGCCTCAGGGAACGGCCAAAAGAAGTCAACTTGATAATGCGACTGAATTTGACTACGATGATATAAAAGCGCCTCTACTCTTTATCGACTATGATCTTAAAGGTACAAGTTTCAATGTCTTCTATGCCTTTAATCAAGAAGACGATGAATATGTAGAATTAGTCTTCGAAGAGGGACTTGATCTAGAAGATGAAGAGTTGGCTGAGGAAATCCTGCAAGCTGTAGAAGAACAACTTGAGGAAAAATTAGAAGAAATCGAAGAATAAACGAAAAGACATCCTAGGGATGTCTTTTTTCAAAAGAGGAGGATAAGTGCAGACCTTAGATTTACTTAAACGAACAAATAAAATTTTATTTTTCGGTGGAGCAGGAACCTCCACCGAAAGCGGCATTCCGGATTTTAGATCCTCTGGAGGCATATATAGTAAGGCTCCAGAGGAATGGCTATCTTCGACTTATCTTTATCATCACAGCCAGGAGTTTTATGATTTTTACAAATCCACCATGCTCTACCCCTATGCCAGACCCAATGCTGGCCACGAAATCTTAAGTAAGTGGGAGGATGAAGACCGCCTTTTGGGTGTTATTACTCAAAACATCGATGGACTTCATCAAAGGGCCGGAAGCAAAAACGTAGTGGAACTTCATGGCAGTGTACAGAGAAATTATTGCGATTTATGCGGGCAGAAATATTCTCTGGAGGATATTTTATCTCAACCGGGCATACCCTATTGTAGCTGTACAGGCATGATAAGGCCCGATGTTGTGCTTTATGGTGAGATGCTCGATGAAGATGTTATTCAGCGTGCCATTGAGCTTCTAAGTAGGGCAGAGCTTCTTATAGTTGGAGGCACCTCACTAGTTGTATATCCCGCTGCAGGAATGCTTCAGTATTTCACAGGAAAAGACATCATTATGATTAATAAGGGTAGCACCTCCTATGATAAAAGGTCCACCCTAGTTCTCAGAAATGGTTTTGCCCAGGATATGGCCTATCTTGATAAGCAAATTAGAGACTAATCGGTCTTTAGTACTATTTTTATGGAGAAATTATGGTAGAGAGCATAGTTAAAGAGTACTTAGATCAGATGGTAGAAGATGGGGTATTCCCGGGCTATCAGCTGGGAGTAATCAGCGCAGATGAGACCTACCGCTTTTATGGTGGTTATAGCCAAATTTATCCCAATAAAAAGCCCATGGAAATGGGCCTTATTTTTGATTTGGCATCGGTGACCAAGGTAGTGGGTACGGTAAGTGCCTGCCTTTTTCTTATCGAGGAGGGAAAGCTTGATCTTGATATGTCGGTTAGTGACTTTTTCCAAGGGTTTGAAGAGCGGGTAAAAATTCATCATCTACTTACTCATACTTCTGGTTTGGAAGCGGATTTAAGTTGGAGGAATAAGGATAAACAGGCCATGAGAAAGGCAATTCTTTCGGCCAAGGTACGAGAGGATTATTTTGAGAAGGTCATGGTCTATTCTGATATTGGATTTCTAATTTTAGGCTTTATTATAAATAAGCTCACGGGGGATCTGGAGAACTATCTCAAAGAAAAGCTCTTTATACCACTGGAAATGAAAAATACTTTTTACAATCCAATGGATAAAGAAAGTTGTGTGCCTACAGAACTTACTTCCTGGCGGGGCCTTGTACATGGTGAAGTCCACGATGAGAAGAGTTTTATACTAGGTGGCGTTACTGGACATGCAGGATTATTTTCAAACTTAGATGACCTTTTAAATTACGGTAGCATGCTCTTGGCTGGTGGAAACTTTAAAGGAAAGAAGATACTCTCTTCTGGCAGCATCGAGCTTCTTCGAAAACCCCTGGTATCCATTGGAGGTCAACAAAGAAGTTTAGGGTGGCTAATTAGTACTCCTACAAAGCCCTATTGTGAGATGCTTGCCCATGGCAGTCTGTTTCATGCAGGGTTTACAGGTCCTTCCATCCTGTTAAACTTTGAGGAAAAAAAAGCCTGCCTTCTATTGACAAATCGTGTTCACCCAGGGCGAGACAATGAACTGCTCTCAAAGAGCAGGCGCCTACTTCATAATAGAGTATTTTCACTTCTTTAATATATAGTGGTGAGAATAACAAAGTTATGGTATTAGCTTGCAGATAAACAATAATAGAAAGTGTAAAGTTATTCAAAGCCAAAGATAGGTTGTATTTTGTTCGTTAATTTGGACCTTGAGGAATGATTATTTTTTCCTCGTTGTTTATCAATTATCCGTTAGTAGAGGTCCCTTGAAACTATATAGATGAAATATCTACTATATTACAATTTAACAGAAAAATCTAAAAAGGATCTTTAAGGTGGATTTTACTAAGATATGTAGCCGACTGATATGATCTTATGATTGGCAGATTATTTATATACAAAAATCCAAAGATAAAGCACTAATACCTTGATTAGTAAAACAAAGGGAAAATAATACAATAGAAAAATTATACATATAAATTAATGGATCAGTTAGGGAGCATAGTCTAATGTTAATTTCGGGTTAAGAAATCAAAATGAGGCTTATATAAATTCTGCTTATAAAAGTTGTAGTTTAAGAAGATAGGGCCATTGATCCAAATGGATTTCCGGCTTTTTTTGGTTAATTGTCAAATCAGTGGGCCACTTCCTGTAGAAAAGCTGCAATGGATGATTTCCACTCTAAACATTTTCCTAGTCTTTTTTGATTAGAAATGATCACAGAATTTTTTTCAAAGTAAAATCCAAAGTTTATTAAAGAGTTTTAATGTGAAAACGATTTTTTATGAAACTTTCAAAGTTAAAAATAAAGTCAGATAGAGATCTGTTTATTAAGTAAATGGCTTGCCTTAATTGATGGAATGATAATAGAAGACTCCAATACCTAGATTCCTCTTTATATTAATCTGATATACTTAAAACAGAAAGATCATTGTAAAAATCTAGAGGGGAGAATATTTATGAGTAGTTATGAAAATCTAATTTCCCGGGGATTGGAATGGATTAGCCAGTTTGCTGAAGATCCCAGGGGAGGCCTTACCCGTCTGGCCTTTACAGAGCCATGGATGCAAACCCAAAAGCTTATCGTAGAAACTATGAAAGAAAGAGACTTTGAAAGTTTTTTTGATGAAGTGGGAAATGTCCATGTCCGCCTAGAAGGAGAAGTAGAGGATACCATTATTATAGCCAGCCATATTGACACGGTTATACAAGGGGGAAGGCTGGATGGACAGTTTGGGGTATTGGCCGGACTTTTGGTCTTGGAAAAACTTCGAGAAAAGTATGAAAAACCAAAATATTCCATTGAAGTTATTAGCATGGCCGAAGAAGAGGGAAGTCGCTTTCCCTTTAACTTTTGGGGATCGAAGAATATTGTTGGCGCTGTGGCAAGAGAAGAAATCGAGGAACTTGTTGATGAAGAGGGTATTGGATTTCTAAATGGCTTAGCTAGAGTCGGCTTTGACGTAAAAAAAGAAAAAGAAATAAAGAAGTACTACAAAGCCTACTGCGAACTTCATATTGAGCAGGGTGGAGTTTTAGAAACTTGTGAAAAAAAGATAGGCATAGTCCACACCATTGTTGGGCAAAGACGCTATGAAGTTTTTGTAAGAGGCGAAGCCAATCATGCCGGTACAACGCCTATGGCACTGCGTAGAGACGCTTTGGATGGAGCTGCAAGAATGATCCTAGGGCTTAAAGATATGGCCAGAACCTATGGAGATCCCATGGTAGCCACCGTTGGGCAACTGGATTTGAGTCCAGGTTCAAGTAACGTAGTTCCTGCCAAGGTGCGTTTTAGTGTTGATATACGCCACAGTAGTGAAAAGGTGCTTGAAGATTTTGATGAACAAATGCAGTTCTTATTTGAAAAAATAAGTAGGGAAGAAAACTTGGAACTTTCCATAGTTCTAAATGAAGGGTCCCTCCCTGTCCCCTTAGATGCAAGTTTTCAACAGGAACTAAAGAAAATTTGTGAAGACAAACATATACCCTATCTATCCATGGTATCAGGAGCCGGCCATGACGCTCAAAATTTCGCTCCTGTGATTCCTACAGCCCTCCTCTTTGTACCTTCTAAGGGTGGGATTAGTCATAGCCCCATGGAAGATACGGATATCGAGGACCTAGTAGTGGGCGCTGAGCTTTTAGAGAATTTTATTTACCGCTGGGCCTATAAGGGTATTAGATAAGATAGAATTAGCCTTTTTGTTGTAAATGATTAAACTGAGCTAGGATTTATTAAAGGAGTATTATATGCGAAGAAAAGATAGGCAGATGGAAGAGGGCTTTGCCCTTAGTGTCATTGACGAAGCTGACTTTGGGGTTCTGAGCTTTTGCTCCGAAAATAGGAGCTATAGCCGCGCCTTATCCTTTGGGCACAGTGGGAAGACATTGTATTTTCACTCAGCGACCCAGGGTGAAAAAGTAGATATTCTAAGGGATGGCATGGATGTAGAGGTTTTATTTGTTAGCCATGTGAATGTCCCAGAGTTATATGAAAACGAAAAGATAAAGGAACTCATGGGAATCAATGGACCATCCTTTCTACTGACCAAGGTTTTTACTACGGAATACTCATCTGCAATGGTTCGCGGCAAGCTGCGCCTACTTGATAGCACAGAAGAAAAAACCGAGGCATTAAGGAGTGTTTGCCAGCGCTACACTCCTACTGTGATGGAGTTTTTTGACGAAGCCGCAGGAATGAGCCTAGATAAGGTACTTTTGTATGCCGTGGATGTCTATGAGATTTCCGGTAAACGCAAAAAATTCGACGAAAATGGTGAGGAGATGAAATGGGGGCGGATGGAATAATCAAACCATGCAATCTAGATTGTAGAGATAATCTTTGTGTTCATAGAGTGCCAATTTTTGCCCATCTTGAATCGGAAGAACTGATTAAAATTAGCAGTCTTATAAAGAGAAAAAATTATAAGGCAAAGGAAACGGTTTTTTCTATGGGCCAAGAGATGAAAGGCCTTTATATTCTTCGCTACGGCTTACTAAAAATGGTACGCTATTCCCGGGAGGGTGCTGAAGTCATTGTAGAAACTTTACACCCCGGCGATTTTTACGGAGGGGATCACTTTTTCCAGGCAAGCCGTTCTAAGGAAGAGGCCATTGCTGTAGAGGAGTCGGGAATTTGTTTTATTCAAGAAAGTGACCTTTTGGAGATTATTAAAAAGAATCCTGAAATAGGGATAAAGATTATACAGGTACTTTCTTCCATGCATAGCGATGATAGAAGTTTAATCTCTATTCTTTCTGAAAAGGATGCTCTAAAAAGAATGGCTCTATTTTTGCTTTGGCAAACGGAAAAAGATCCTCATAGGATGATTTTTCTTACTCAAGAAGATTTAGCCAAAAGGATTAGCCTTACCCATGAAACAGTCAGCAGAAAAATGAAAGAACTTCGTGAAATGGGGTACGTTCAGATGCTGGGCTATGGAAAGATAGAAATCATAAACCGAGAGGGTCTATCATTTTTTGTTAATGATTGATTTGAATCAAAGAATAATCTCTTGGGGTTTTATATACTTAAAAAAAAGGAGGATTTATGAGTGAAATGTTTTGCTTCCAGTGCCAAGAGGCAGCTGGAAATGTAGGATGTACCCGTATAGGGGTTTGTGGGAAATCTGCCGATGTTGCCAATGCACAGGACTTTCTTATATGGGTTACAAAGGGCCTGAGCGCAGTAACAACTGCCCTTCGCAGTGAAGGCCAATTCATCGATGAAGATACAAATCATCTTGTCACGGGTAACTTATTTATGACAATTACCAATGCTAACTTTGATCAGGATATGATAGAAAAAAGAACAGCAATGGTTATCTCAAAGTTAGAAGAGCTTAGAGGTAAACTTTCAAGCCTGGATGGTCTTACAGGGGCAGCACTATGGAATGATATGGATCCCAAATCCTGGACAGAGAATAAAGCACTTGCCAGCGTTCTGGCTGTAGAAAACGAAGATATTAGAAGCTTAAAAGAGCTTGTTGTATATGGACTAAAAGGTCTGTGCGCTTATACAAAGCATGCCAATGTACTTTTAAAAGAAGACGAAGAGGTCGATGCTTTTATTCAAAGGGCCCTGGCCAAAACATTAGATGAAAGGGCAACTCTAGAGGAGCTTGTTCAGTTAACCCTTGATACAGGATCTGCCGGTGTTAAAGGTATGGCCCTACTGGATGGCGCCAATACTGCGGCCTATGGAAATCCTGAACTTACTGAAGTACGAATCGATGCAGGAAACAATCCTGGAATACTTATTTCAGGTCATGATTTAAGAGATCTGGAAATGCTCCTAGAACAAACTCAGGGTACCGGCGTGGATGTATACACCCACTCTGAAATGCTTCCGGCAAATTACTATCCTTTCTTTAAGAAATATGATAATTTTTATGGAAACTATGGCAATGCCTGGTGGCAGCAAAAGGAAGAATTCGAAAGCTTTAACGGACCGATTCTTATGACGACAAACTGTATAGTTCCTCCTAAGGAAAGTTATAAAGAACGACTCTACACAACGGGAATGGCCGGTTACCCCGGATGCAAGCATATCCCCGGTGAGATTGGAGAATATAAGGATTTTTCCGAGATCATCGAGCTTGCCAAGGGCTGTGAGGCTCCTGTTGCCATTGAAAAAGGTAGTATTGTCGGTGGCTTTGCCCACGCTCAGGTTTTTGCTCTGGCGGATAAAGTCGTTGATGCCATTAAGAGTGGTGCTATTAAGAAATTTGTTGTTATGGCGGGCTGTGATGGACGCCATAAGAGTAGAAACTATTATAGGGATTTCGCAGAAGCTCTTCCTCAGGATGCGGTTATTCTTACTGCAGGCTGCGCAAAATATCGATACAATAAACTTCAATTGGGTGATATCGGAGGAATTCCAAGAGTTCTTGATGCCGGTCAGTGCAACGATTCCTATTCATTGGTATTGATAGCACTAAAACTTGCCGAGGTTTTCGAAGTAGAAAGTGTAAACGATTTGCCTATAATTTACAATATTGCCTGGTACGAGCAAAAGGCCGTTATTGTTCTTTTGGCTCTTCTATCCCTGGGCGTTAAAAACATCCACCTAGGACCTACATTACCGGCTTTTCTAAGCCCCAATGTTGTAGATGTTCTGGTTGAGAATTTTGGAATTGCACCAAATGCTACGGTTGAAGAAGATATGGAATTTTTCTTCCCTGCTTCCTAGAAAAGGTCGATTAGTTTATAGAATGATAAAAGCAGTGGCCCAGTTAGATGCCCCTGCTTTTTTTTGGTTTATTTAGTATAGTCTATCTTTGGTTCTCATTTAAAGTTTTAAGCTTTCTCTTAACAAAAAGAAAGAACCGTTTTCTAATAGATTAATAAGCGGTCCAACCGCCATCGGAGAGCACCACGGTTCCATTGATGAATTTTGCTTCATCGGAAGCAAGGAAGGCATAGAGGTAGGCTAGTTCATCGGGATTGCCTACTTCGGGGAACAAACTAAAGCCGGCCATAAGAATGTCCAGAGTTTTCATATCTGGAGCAGTGGCATGGCCACCGATTTCTGTGGCATAACTCCCTGGGGCGACACCAACGCAGCGAATTCCGTCTTTATGATAAGTATAACCGATGTTTTTTGTCATCCCTACAACAGCATGTTTTGAAGCTACATAGGCAAGACCACCTCTCATGCCGTTAAATCCGCCTACGGAAGTGGTATTGATGATAACCCCTGTTTTCTTTTCTACCATTGAAGGAAGAACGGCTCTTGACATACGCATAACACCGGTAACATTTACATCCAGAACGCGCTGCCAAGTTTCATCCTCTACATTGGCTGCTGACTGGTAGTTATCAATGACGCCGGCATTGTTGATAAGTACATCGATTCGTCCAAATTCTTCTAGAGTATGATTAACTACACGGTCAATGTCCTCTTGAGAAATCACGTCACCCTGCATGGGTATGATTTTTCCAGTTAAATTAAGACTACTTTCTTTTAGCTCTTCGAGTTTTTCAGCTCGCCTAGCCATGGCAATAACCGTAGCCCCTTCCTCGGCAAAGCGTTTTGCAACGGAATAACCGATTCCGGAGCTGGCCCCTGTGAGGATTACGATTTTGTTTTCTAAACGCATAAATATACCTCCTTTTAAGTTAATATACTTGTACCCTTACTTAGAAAGTATTATGCAAAAAAAGACTTTTCAAAAGAGAAAAAAAGGTATATAGTAAAAAGGCGCCGGGGTATGGCGCAGCTTGGTAGCGCGCATCCTTCGGGAGGATGAGGCCGGAGGTTCGAATCCTCTTACCCCGACCACTAGACAGCCCTAGAGGCTGTTTTTTTATTCTTTAGAAATACAAGAGAAGAATAAGACAGTTTATTATAAGATTGTTTCATCAAACTGCTTCTTTATAAGGACGTATTAATAGAAAAGATCTTTCAACTCAAAAGGAAGTACAAAGTGCTTTAATACTTAGTAATAATGGGATTGACGGAAAATGTCAGGATTAAAGAAGGTATGATAACATCATTAACCTTGACATTTCTGTGAAATAAATCTAGAATAAATTTAACAAGAGTAAAAGATATTTACCAATAGTAAAAAAGGAGTCGCTTATGAAAAAAGAAGTTGTAATGATGGTAGGACCCACAGCCGTTCCAGACCGAGTTCTTCAAGCGATGAACAAAAAGTCTATTTCACACAGATCCGCAGAGTACAGCGAAATTCAAGCCCGTGTCAGCAAAGGCTTAAAAAGAGTTTTCGGTACCGAGAACGAAGTATACACACTTACATCTTCTGGAACTGGCGCAATGGAAGCAGCGATACAGAATTGTTTTTCCTTTGGTGATGAGGTTGTTGTTCCCGTACTAGGCATGTTCAGTGCACAATTTGCTGCCATGGCCGAAGCTTTTAAACTAAATGTTAAACGAATCGAATACGATTTAGGGGAAGCGGCTGATGTTGAGAGCGTTATGGCCCAAGTAACGCCGCAAACCAAGGGCGTTTTTGTTATACATAATGAAAGTGCCACAGGAGTTTACAATGATCTTCAGGCCTTTGGTGAAGCTCTTAAGGATACAAATACCCTTTTAATTACCGACTCAGTCAGTGGCGCCGGTGGACTCGAAATGAAAATGGATGAGTGGCATGTCGATGTGCTTTTATCTAGTTCACAAAAGGCCCTTATGGTTCCCGCTGGCCTGTCTTTTATTGCTCTCAATGAAAAAGCATGGAAGGCTACAGAAAGTTCCAATATTCCAAAATTCTATTTTGACTTAAATAAAGCAAGATCTTTTTATGCTAAAGATCAAACGCCCAATACGCCGGCAGTTTATAACATTTTTGCTGTGGATGAAGCTCTTAAGATGATCTTTGAAGAAGGCTTAGAAAATGTATACCGGCGCCATGAAGAAAACACCCAAGCCATTATAGATGGGGTGAAAAAACTTGGTTATAGTATTTTTCCCAGGGATGAAAAGCATGCCTCGAGAACACTGACGGCGGTTTATGCGCCGGGTCGAGCTAAGGAAATTGTAAAAAGACTTGGAGAAATGGGCGTTGTTGTAAATGGCGGCCTTCCTCCAGTAGACAATGACGTATTTCGAGTAGGCACCATGGGTTATGTTTATAAAGAAGACGTAGACACCTTCTTAGCAGCCCTAGCGCAAATCAAATAGCTTAAACAATAAACCATACTGCTCCTGCACAGGGCTTGCCTTGTGCAGGGCACTATATATAAAAAGGAGCAAAAATGAAAATCAAAAAACTAGTAATGATCCCTGGACCTACACCAGTTGTTAGATCCATACAAGATCAGATGGGAAGAGATACCGTTGCCTTTGGAGATCCTAACTTTGTAAGCGATTTCAAAGGACTTTTGGAAGATCTTAAAAAGCTATGGAAGACCGAAGGAGAAGTTTTCGTAGTTGCCGGAACCGGAACCATGGCTATGGAAATGGGTATTTCTAACACTTTGAAAGCGGGAGATAATCTTCTTATTGTATCCCATGGTTATTTTGGAGATCGTTTTATAGATCTTGCTGAAAGAAAAGGCATCAATGTTGATGTTCTAAGCAGCCCCTGGGGTCAAATTGTTCCCCTAGAAGAGATTGAAGCTAAACTAAAAGAAAAGACCTACCAAGCAATGACGGTAA
>JAAYGQ010000160.1 GCA_012727635.1 Tissierellia bacterium
AATCCATGAGGCGGGACTTAAAAAAATCCTCCTCCATGATAATGGCCATGGTATTGTTTACGAGGATGTGGATCTTCTTTTTGAGCGCCATTGTACGTCGAAGATTGAATTGGCGACGGATCTTAAGAGAATTCAAAGCTACGGCTTTCGCGGTGAAGCCCTGGCAAGTATTGCCGCTGTGAGCAAGGTGAGCCTATCTAGCCGTCATCAAAGTCAGCTACAGGGATTTGAAACCATAATCTACGGAGGAAGAACTCTCAGTATGAAACGTCTCTCTAGGCTAGTAGGTACAAGTTTTATTATTGAGGACCTTTTCTACAATACGCCTGTTCGGGAGAGTTTTCTTAAAAAGCCCACAGTTTTAGAGAGAAATATTATAGATTTTATGACAGCCATGGCCCTAGGAAATCCCATGGTAAGCTTTCGATTTCACAGCGATGAAAAATTGATTTTGCAAAGCTTTGGCCGGGGTAGGGACGAGGTTCTAAAGGAGCTTGTTGGTGAAGATGCCAAGCATCTGATTAGCATTGATATGAAGGGTCAAGACTACGAACTACGAGCCTATCTTTCAAACCTTGGATTTTCCAAAACCCATCGACGAAGTCAATTTTTTATCGTCAATCATCGCCTGGTAGAAAATCCTGAACTGCAGGTGCTCGTTCAAAAAACCTATGAGGGCCTTTTGCCCTCTCGGCGCTTTCCCGTGGTTTTCTTCTTTCTAGAGATTGATCCTTCAAAGGTCGACGTCAATATTCATCCCCGAAAAATGCAAGTGCGCTTTTCTGAAGAATTGTCTCTTCTTAAGGACCTTGAGTCCAACCTAAGACCAGCTCTCTATGGGCGGCAAATCCATCCCGTTATAGAAGAAAAACCAAGGCTACCCAAACTAAGCAAGGAAATAAAAGTTAAGGCAGTAGAAGTCAAGGATATTCCTTTATCCTTTTTTAATCAGATACAAGTGCCCTTAACAACTCTTGCAGAAGAAGTCGCAGAACCAGAATCTAAGTTATACGATGAGTTTTTTGAAGATCTACATTATCTTGGTCAAGTCTTTGCAAGCTTTTTGATTTTTGAAAAGGGACAAAGTCTCTACTTTTGCGATCAGCATGCTGCCCATGAAAAAATATTATATGAAGAATTCATGAAAGAATATAAAAATAAGAACTTGGCCCAGCAAATCATGCTGATCCCCCAAAGCATAAAGTTAAGTCCTGGACAAATAATTGCGGCGGAAGAAAAAGAAGACTTTTTGCAGACTCTGGGCTTCGGTTTTGAGTTTTTCTCCAGAGATCACGTAGTTTTAAGAGCGATTCCTCATCTTTTTGATTCAAGGCAGGGAGAAATCTTCTTTTTAGACATCCTAGAGGGCTCAAAGCAGCATAGAGACGATGACGCACTGATCTCCAGGGCCTGCAAGGCGGCAATTAAGGCCAATGATCGCTTAGATAGATTGGAAGTAGACAATCTTATAGATAGCCTAAAAACCCTTAAAAATCCCCATACATGTCCCCATGGAAGGCCCATCTTTATTGAAATGCCTCGGAGAGAATTGGAGCGGCGTTTTGAAAGATAACCTTGTTATTTTTGGTCCCACAGCCAGTGGAAAAAGCTCCCTTGCCATAGAACTGGCAAAAAAGCATAGGGGAGAAATTATCAACATGGATTCTATGCAAATCTACCGGGGCATGGATGTGGCAACGGCCAAGCCCAGTGAGAATGAAAGGGAAATGGTCCCCCACCACCTTTTTGATTTGGTTGAAGCCGATGAAGACTTTACCGTCTTTGATTATAAAATTCTTGCGCTAAAAACTATAGATGAGATTAAACGCCGTGGGAATTGCGCTATTCTAGTTGGAGGTACGGGCCTCTATCTTTCAAGCCTCTACTATGATTTTGACTTTAGAAAAAGAGATGATAAAAAAAGACAAGCCATTGAAAGACTTTACAAAGAGGGAGGCACTGAATCTCTCCAGCAAAAAGTGAAGGAAAACTATCCCCAACTTCTAGAGCAAATTGATTTTGAAAATCCCCATAGACTGATGCGGCTTCTCGAAAGCGGCAGTGTAGAAAATCAGAAAAAAAGATCAATGCTTCCTCTTACCCTTATAATTCTTGAAAGCGATAGAGATCTCCTCAATGAAAAAATACGACTACGCATCGAAAGGATGCTACAAAATGGCTTAACAGAAGAAGTGGAGCAAGTCTATAGCCGCTATGGGCAAAGGGAGTACCTCCCGGCTTTAAGGGGTATAGGTTATAAAGAGTACTTCCCCTACTTAAGGGGAGAGGTAAGCTTAGAAGAAGCCAAAGAGCGCCATCATATTGCCACCCGCCAATACGCTAAAAGACAGAGGACCTGGGGGAGAAACCAATATGAAAATCCCATTTTTATTCAAACAAATCTAAGTACAGAAGAAAAGATAAAGAAAATAGAAGAACAATGGAGGTAAATATGAAAAATTATTCGATGCAGGATCGGTTCTTAGATGTTCTTAAGAAAAAACAAATCTCTGTTACCATTTTTTTAGTAAGCGGTTACCAGATACGCGGAAATGTTATTGGCTTTGATAATTATACTGTCATCATTAAAACCGGCGATGTACAACAACTCATTTATAAACATGCCATCAGCACCATGGTCCCGGGAATGAATATTGATTTTATGGAGGAAGATGATGTATAGAGATTTTGGAATCTCTCAAAACATCCAGGATTTCGTTGAAAAGCAAGAGGGGGCTCTAGGGCCTCTCTTTTTCGCCTTGGAAAAAGCAAAAAGATTTAATAATCTAAAAATTCTTAAGGCCATGCAAGAGGCGGGGCTTAGTGATCATCACTTCCATTGGAATACGGGTTACGCCTACGATGATCATGGCAGAGATGCCACAGAAAAGATTTACTCCAAAGTTTTTGATGCACAGGATGCCCTAGTAAGGCCTGCCATCGCCTCGGGAACCCACGCCATTACTCTTATGCTTACAGGGATCCTTCGCCCAGGAGACCACCTTTTGACCATCACAGGAACACCCTATGACACTCTTTTGGCCGTTATAGGCACCAGTGAGAAAAACGGATCCACTCTTATAGAGTTGGGGGTGGAGTATGAAGAAATTCCTATGATTGGCAGGGAATTTGATGTTGAAAAAATCAAAAATGCAATCAAGGCCAATACCAAAGTTCTTTATCTTCAACGTTCCCAGGGTTATTCCTTCAGAGAAACCTTTTCCCTTGAAAGCTTGGAAAGTATCGCCATCATTGCAAAACTGATAAAACCAGATATCATTGTGGCCGTAGATAACTGCTATGGTGAATTTACCAGTGAAAAGGAGCCCACTTCCTATGGAGCTGATATTATGGCAGGCTCCCTTATAAAAAACCCTGGTGGAGGTCTGACTCTAAGCGGTGGTTATGTTGTTGGAAGAAAGGACTTAATTACTTTATGTTCTCATAAACTTACTTCTCCAAGCCTTGGAAAGGAAGTCGGGGGAACCTTTGGAATTACCCGCACTCTTTTGCAGGGTCTATACTTTGCTCCTACGGTGGTCACCCATGCTCTGCAGTCAGCCCTTTTATTTGCTAAAGTTTTTTCTGAGCTTGGCTATGAGATTAAACCGGAAGTGGAAGATCATAGAGAAGATATTATTCAAGCCATTATGCTTAGAGATCCTAAAAAGGTTTTAGCTTTTTGTGAAGAAGTTCAAAAATCCTCTCCCGTGGATAGTCATCTGACTCCCATCCCCTGGGCCATGCCGGGTTATGACGCCGAAGTTATTATGGCAGCGGGCACCTTTATCCAGGGCGCCAGCATTGAACTTAGCGCCGACGCCCCGATGCGAGAGCCCTATGTTGTCTATGTACAGGGAGCTCTCTTGTATGAGCAGGCAAAACTTTGTGTCATGAAGATTGTACAGCGTTTTCAAGAAATGGAAAATAGAGAACCTTTATTTTAAACCTAGGATTGCATCTCTTATTTCCTCTAAAACCTTCAGGGTCTTGAGAACGCTATAAATGATAAAAGCATAGATAATAAGGGGAATGACCCCAGCTAATAAACTTGTAATAAACATAATTGCCTCCTTTGGAATCATTGTATAACCCAAAATCGATTCTTAAAGGTTTTAAAAGAACTCTTCCATATTGGTCAAGGGTTTTTTTATTGACCTCTACAAAGTGAATCCGTTAAGTTCTATTTTCTTAAAAAAAAGAATTAAAACTTCCAATTCGTGATAGATTAATTAGTAAATCCTATTTTATAGCAAAATAGAACACAACCTATGCTATATTTATAGGCAGGCAGTGAATTAATGGAACTATATGTGGATTTTTATTAAATATAGCTCGACCTATGGGCTTTTAGTATTATTTGTAGTCCAATTGACCGAAAGAAGAGGAATATAATTGAAAAAAATTAAAAATTTAGATAAATCAAATGTTGTGAAGGAAGTAGCAAAACGGGCATCGGTTGACCAAAGATTAATTACATCATCTAAAGGCAGCTTAGAGCAAGTGTATGCCTTGCTAGAAAGCTCAGAAGAAGGTAAAACAAGCAAACAAGTGCAAGTGGCTAGAGAATTATATGGAGAAAACGTTGTAACCTACAATAAAGGCCATAGTCTCTTTAAAAGACTTGTTCAAGCTTTTATAAACCCCTTTACCATGATACTCATTGCTCTGGCTCTAGTATCGGTTTTTACCGATATCGTCTTAGTGGAGGCATCGGAAAAGAACTATGCTACGGTAATCATCATTATCACTATGGTCCTGATTTCTGGAGTATTAAGATTTGTCCAGGAAACTAGAAGTGGAAATGCAGCGGAAAAACTATTAGAGATGATAGAAACCACTGCTGGAATTGAAAGAATAGGGGAAGGTACCAAGGAAATTCCCCTTGATGAAATCGTAGTGGGGGACATTGTACACTTATCGGCCGGAGATATGATACCTGCTGACATAAGAATTATTCAAGCGAAGGACCTTTTTATAAGTCAATCTTCTTTAACCGGGGAAAGCGAACCCGTTGAGAAAACCCCTCAACAATCAATCAATGAAGGCTCCTTTCTCGATCGCGAGAACCTTGCCTTCATGGGCACCACCGTTATTAGTGGTTATTCTAAAGGTATCGTTCTTGCAACAGGAGATGGTACGGTTTTTGGAGGAATGGCCCAAGAATTAAATGATGAACCCACAGTAACGAGTTTTGAAGAAGGTGTTAACGCCGTATCCTGGGTTTTGATCAAGTTTATGATGGTTATGGTTCCCGTTGTGTTTTTCTTAAATGGAATTACAAAGGGAAACTGGATTGAAGCCCTGCTTTTTGCTATTTCCATCGCCGTGGGATTAACTCCAGAAATGCTCCCCATGATTGTGACTACAAGTCTTGCCAAGGGCGCAGTGGCTATGTCAAAACAAAAGGTTATTATAAAAAACCTCAATTCCATTCAGAATCTAGGAGCCATAGATATTCTTTGTACCGATAAAACAGGTACCCTTACAGAGGACAAGGTAAGACTGCAATATCACTTAGATATAGACGGAAATCGAGACCCTAGAGTATTAAGATATGGATTTTTAAATAGTTATTATCAAACAGGACTGAAAAATCTAATCGACATTGCCATTATTGATAAAGCTATGGAGCTAAAAGACACAGAGCCGAGCCTTGGAAGCAGCATAATAGACTGGAAGAAGATTGATGAAGTTCCCTTTGACTTTGCAAGAAGAAGGATGAGTGTGGTTGTAGAGAACCAATCCGGGAAAATAGAGATGATTACAAAGGGAGCCGTTGAAGAAATGCTCACCATCTCCAGCCTGGTTGAATACAAAGGAGAAATTGTCGAACTCACTGAAGAAAAGAAAAAACTAGTTTTAAATACCGTTCGATCTTTAAATGATGATGGAATGAGAGTTATCGCTGTTTCACGAAAAACCGATCCTTCGCCAGTGGGAGAATTTTCCGTTAAGGATGAAAGTGAAATGGTATTGATTGGTTATTTAACCTTCTTTGATCCACCAAAGGAAAGTGCAGCACCGGCAATACAAACACTAAGAGACATTGGAGTAGCGGTAAAGATTCTTACCGGAGATAACGAAGATGTTGCTAAAAGTGTCTGCAGGCAAGTGGGAATTGAATTTGACCGAGTGTATTTGGGTTCCGACATCGATAGGATCTCCGACAAGGAACTTACTATTCTTGCAGAAAAAGTAAATATCTTCGCTAAAATGTCTCCTTCCCAAAAGGCTAGAGTAATAAATGTACTAAGACAAAATAACCATTCCGTCGGATATATGGGTGATGGAATCAATGATGCCGCTGCGCTAGAGGCAGCAGATGTGGGAATTTCAGTAGATAATGCGGTGGATATTGCAAAAGAATCCGCCGACGTGATTCTACTGGAAAAAGATTTAATGATTCTTGAAAAAGGGATTATTGAAGGAAGAAAGACCTACGCCAATATGATTAAATACATTAAAATGACAGCTTCATCCAACTTTGGTAATGTGTTTTCAGTACTAGTGGCCAGCGCCTTTTTACCCTTTATGCCCATGGCATCTCTTCATCTGATTTTGCTTAATCTAATCTATGATATCTCTTGTATTGCCATTCCCTGGGACAATGTAGACGAAGAATTCTTAGAAAAACCCAAAGAATGGGATGCAAGCTCGGTATCTAAATTTATGCTATGGATAGGACCCACCAGCTCGGTATTTGATATAACAACCTATTTACTGATGTACTTTATAATATCGCCCATGTTCACCGGGGGGCTATTGTTCCACCAGTTAACCGATCCTAAGATGATGGCCGTTTACATTGCCGTTTTCCAAGCTGGATGGTTTGTAGAATCCATGTGGAGTCAGACACTGGTCATCCATATGATAAGGACACCAAAAATCCCCTTTATTCAAAGTCGCGCTTCAGTAGAGCTGACTTTCTTAACCTTTGCAGCCATAGCCTTTCTAACAGTTATTCCCTTTACCGCAATAGGTGGATCCATTGGACTTGCTCCACTACCTAAAATTTACTTCTTGTATCTTACCATCACAATTGTTCTATATATGACCCTGGCACAAATCGTCAAGAACCTTTATGTCAGAAAATATGGCGATCTCCTATAAAAGACGATCAACAATAAAAATTTAAAAAGGGGAATAAGCCAATAAAAAGATCCAAGAAAAATTCAGGATCTTTTTATATACTAGAGAAAAAAACTCGAATATTGATTCAATCTTAAGATATCCTTTGATTTGTAAAGGATTTTATAAACTTCTAACTTGTTATATACTAGATGAAATAGCCATATTAACATGAGATAAATTAAAGGAGGTGTTCTATGGAAATTGATACCCATTCCATTAAAAAAATGGTTAAATTAACCTTTAATGAAGAAGTAGCCAATGTCATTACACACAGCATTATGACTCTAATATTTTTATTTCTACTGCCATTTTCAGCGGTTTATTCTTATATCCAAGGGGGAGTTTTATTGTCCTTTGGAACGAGTGTTTTTGTAATTTGTATCTTTTTCATGTTCTTAATTTCAACTCTTTATCACTCAATGGCCTACGATACACCTCATAAGGTAGTATTTCGAATCTTAGATCATATAGCGATTTATTTTGCTATTGCAGGAAGCTACACACCAATCGCTTTATCTTTAATAGGAGGGTGGAAGGCCATTGTAATCCTCATAGTCCAGTGGAGCTGTGTTATATTCGGAATTTTCTATAAAGCGGTAGCCAAAAAAGAATACCCAAAGTTTACATTAACCCTCTATTTGATAATGGGATGGACAGCTATCTTGTTTATGCCAACCCTCATTAAAAATTCTAAGCCATTATTTCTAGTTCTAATTGTCCTAGGTGGAGTTCTATATTCAGTAGGTGCCTATTTTTATACAAGAAAGAAAAAATGGGCTCATATGATTTGGCATATATTTATAAATGCCGCTTCCATAAGCCATTTTATAGCCATAGTGTTTTACTTAATTTGAACCAAAACCTCTCTGAAGAATATTATAGAAAACTCTAGATAAATATATATTTACAGGATAAAAGAGACAAGCACGGCGATAATAAAACACTATGAACCATTTCCTCTAGATAAATTTCTTTTCATTAGATGAAGTAATAGGTAGATAAATTTTAGAATTGAAGACAGCGAGAAATTTTAGAATATATTGAGCCTATTACAAGCCCAGAAGTATTGGCCTGAGCAGACTAGTAGCAGATAAGTAATGTTAAATCGAGAATGGAATAAAAAAGTTTCTTGTGCGTAAATATTATGAAGAACAAAGATAAAATAAGCTTATTTGCATTATACAGATAGAACTATTCTTTTTTTACAAAAATGAATTCCAAATAAGTAAAATGTTCCTTTTTGTGAGTTTCTTGCTTTTCGGAGCACTTTTCGCCTTTTGTTTTGTTTAAGGAGTTTCTAGTGCAGAGGGCATAGTTGCGGATTCCAGATTTCTAGCTGGGATTTTACTGAATCTTTGTTTCTTACGGGTAAAGAAAATAGCCCTAGGAGCAATGATTTTGTCTTTGATTTAATCTTCCTTTTACTTGCCGTTGTATACTTTATTCTTTCACTTGTTTCTTACTACAAGCTAAATAATACTTTTCTTACACGTCTTAGCCCCGGCATGGAAAGCAAATCTAATCAGTTTACAAAAAATAAAAATAATTCTACTTGTAAATCCATAAGTAAAATAAATCAATACTGGAGGTAAGATAATTGGAAAAGAAATTCAATTCTAAACCTTGTTGAGGAAGAGATGAAAGTTCTACTGGTACAGTAGAAATACTTTATCTATGTCCCCTATGTAAAGGGGAAACTTTAGAAGTTAAAAGCAAAACAGTAAAATGTTTTGTTATAGATCCCTTAGTGGATACGGTAGGAGATAGCAATTACCATATTTGCCTAAACAAGGACTGCGAGGTAATTTACTTTAACTCTGAAGAAGACTTAATCTTTGAAAAGGAACAAGTTAGACTGCCTATCTGGTTTAAAAAAGACGCTGATCCAAAATATATTTGCTACTGCAACAAAGTCACCGAAGAACAAATTACAGATGCCCTTCAAAAGGATGATGCAAAGAACATAAAGGATATTATAAGGATCACAGGAGCAATGATAACGGACAATGTGAGGTTAAAAATCCTTTAGGCAAATGTTGTAGTCCACAAATAGAATACATTATCAATGATACACTGGATAAAATAAAGTAATTTGCTCAGATATCTATGGTTAAGATCAATAAAAAAGGCCGCAGAATGATTCTGCGGCCTTAACTTATCTTATCGTAGAAAACGCATAACCGCCTTTACTGTTCCCAGAATCTCACAATCCCGGGTCAGGATGGGCTCAAAGGAAGCATTTTCCGGTTGCAAACGAATATGGTCCTTTTCTTTGTAAAAGGTTTTTACTGTTGTTTCTTCTCCGAGAAGGGCTACAACCATTTCGCCATTATTGGCATCCCGTGTTTCCTTAACAAGGACATAGTCACCATGAAATATACCGGCATCTTTCATGCTCTCGCCACTGACCTCCAAAAAGAAGTGTTTTCCACTGCCTACAAACTGAGGGGAGACGGGGATATAATCTTCAATATTCTCAACGGCTAAAATAGGTAGACCAGCCTGAACGCGGCCTAATAGAGGAATACTCAGGGTTTCTTGCATGGGAGAGAGTAACTCTTCCACCAGGCTAATAGCACGATTTTTAGAGGCGTCTTTTTTGATATAGCCAAACTCTTCAAGTTTTGAGAGATAACTATGAGCTGTAGAAGTGCTCTTAAAACCCAAGCCTCTACAAATTTCTCTTACTGACGGAGGATAACCGTCTTCAAGAATTTTCTTTTTCAAAAAATCATATACATCCTGTTGTTTTTGTGTTAAACCCATGATCCACCTCCATGTAAGCATTGTAACACAGACCTTTACGAGGGTCAAACAATTGTTCGTTATCCTAGGACTTCTACTTCTTCCCCTTTAAGATAGATTTCAAACCAGTTATAAATCTCTTGAAGTCTTCTAATACGCTCTTTGGGTTTACCTGAACGTGAAAGCTCATGATTTTCTCCATGGAAAAGAACAAATCGTGAGTCAACACCATGGAGCTTAAGTGCAGTGTGCATTTGCATAGCACAGCTATAGTGACAGCGATGGTCTTCATCGGAGTGGATTAGTAGAGTAGGTGTTTTGGCATTGGGGGCATGTTTTATTGGACTGACTTCCCAAAAATGTTCAAAATCTTCCCAGGGTGTCGTTCCTTGCTGATCAGCGTTAAAGGAATAACCAATATCGGTAATTCCAAATTTGCTAAACCAGTTGCTGATACTGCGCTGAGAACAGGCAGCAGCAAAGCGATGAGTGTGGCCGATAATCCAGTTGGTCATAAAGCCACCATAGCTACCACCCATAACCCCAAGCTTATCAACATCAATACAAGGATAGCGATTTAGAACTTCATCAGTAAAGTCCATAAGGTTATCATAATCAATCTTTCCATACTCTCCACGAATATCACTAAAGTCTCTGCCACGGCCATCACTCCCTCTAGGATTGGTGAAAAACACAATATAACCCCTTTGGGCAAAGTAATGGAGCTCTTGGAAAAAAACCGTTCCATAGGCTGCTTTTGGCCCACCATGAATCGAAAGGATGCCGGGATATTTCTTTGCAGGGTCATAGTCCGAAGGAAGAAGTACATAGCCTTTATAGTTTATATTGTTAAGTTCAAAATCGAAATCTTCCAGTTTAGCTCTATCTAGCTTATTTGCTTGGTCATTAAAATGAGTAAGTTTGGTTTCTTTGCCCTCTTTGATCTCGTAAAGTTCTTGGAGTTCCAGTTCACGCATGAGCACTGCATAAATTTTGCCACTGTTTACATCAAAGCTATCCACGGTTCCAGGAAGATTGGTAAGCTTTTCTAACTTTCCTTCTTCATCGATGACATTAAGATAGGAGTGATCGAATTCCGTTGTGGAAAAATAAAACTTTCCTTCCTCTATTTTCTGAGAAAGACCACCAATTAATCTGGCATCGCTGCCCACGGAGCTTCCAAGGGAAACATTCCAGTCTTTAGGGGAGATTTGTTTTTCTTCCATACTAACTCTATCTAAGGTATAGATATCCTTATCTTGATTGTTGCCATGAAGCAGTCCGTCACTGCCAACAAAAAGTAGCTTTTTGTCACTTAGATATCCAAAGAAGGAGTAGTGGAACTTTACTTCTTCGCGTATAATGCGATCTTCTCCACTTTCAAGAGAAAGCAAATGCAGCTCTTGAAAAGATTCTAGAACGTTCTCGTAGGTTGCAGCTATATAGGCAACTTCCTCTTTGCCCGGGGCAATATCAAAATCAAGAACTTCACTATAGGGTCCCGTTAGCTCTTTTATTTCACCGGTGCTTTTCTTATATAGGAAAAGACGGTTTCTTACTTTGTTAATAAAACCTCTACCATTAAACCAGTATGGAATTTCATCGATGACTTCCACCGAGGCTTCCAAGGCCGCTTTTTTTGTTGGGTCTTCTACTTTCTCCGTATCTTCCGCTACTTTTTTCCATGTTCCTAAAAAGATGAGCTCATCTTCATTAAGGGCAAGCATTTTAGTGGGAGAGAAGGGGAGCTTACTTAAAAACTGGGCTTCACCACCCTCTAAAGGTAGACGGTAAAGATCAGATGTAAAGGTAGATTTTTCTTCTTTCTTATCAATCTCCCTTTTTCTTTTAGCGGTAAAAACAATGGAGTCACCATCCAGGGCATAAAATCCGTTTACTTCTTTAGATGAAAAAGGCTTGGCCTTTTTTGTTTTTTCATCGTATATCCAAATTTGTTTATCATAGCCATTTTCTTTAACATTGGCCTTTCCAACTAGGAAAACTGCTTGCTCATTATTTGGGATAAGGTTTACTTGACCCAAAAAGTGAAAGTCTAAAAAACTATCGATTTTTAATTGCATGTTTACCTCCTTTGCAAACTAATACCAGTTTAAACGAAAAAAAAGGGCAATGCAATAAGCTTTTGACCCTAGCGTCTGTCAAGAGCAAGTGAATTTATCACCTATAACAATATCCTTGTGTTTCATAAAAAGATTAAACAAAGCGTGTTACAACTTTGACATCTTAAGATAAGCATGATATTATAAACGAGAAACTATTATCAAATAAATCCTCATTATAAGTAGTAATTATTTGAATTAGTACACGTATTATAGGAAATCAAATAAAACGGTTTTTTATAATACTCTTTATAAATTATCTATCTCTTTGTTTTATGCTAAATTTGACTTTCATAGGCTTAAGGCCTGCTAAAATACTGCTTTAAACATGAAAGAAATCAGTCATAGTAAGTGCAAGAAAGGAGGAATTCACACCATATCTATAGAATCAACTATATTCACATATCATTATAAGACTGAGCTTAAGTATTTTTAAAACATGCATACTAAAAAGGAGTATCGAATGAAAGAACCTAAAAAAGCATCAGTAGGAGTAGCACTTATACCTGTTATCGTTCTAATCGTCTCGTTATTTGTTGGTATTCTTTATCTTGGAGCAGATGCCCATATCCCACTACTTATTGCCATTGTTGTTGCAGGAGCTATTGGGGTAGGTGTACTTGGCTACAAATGGAACGACATTGAAAAAGGTGCTATTGAGATCATTCAAATGTCAATGCAGGCAGTTTTAATCCTTATGGTCATTGGAACCGTTGTGGGTACATGGATTGTTAGTGGTACAGTGCCTGCCATGATTTATTATGGTTTACAAATTTTATCACCTGGTATTTTCTTGGTTGCTACCGCAATTATTTGTGCAATTGTTTCTTTAGCTACAGGAAGTTCCTGGACAACTGCGGGTACAGTAGGTATCGCCCTTATGGGTGTTGGTACAGGACTGGGAATTCCTAATGCCATCACAGCCGGTGCGGTAGTTTCTGGTGCTTATTTTGGAGATAAAATTTCTCCTTTATCTGACACAACCAATCTTGCCCCTGCCATGGCAGGCTCAGAGCTTTTCGAGCATATTAAATATATGTTCTATACAACAATACCAAGTTTTATTATTGCCTTAATCATATATGGCATTATTGGATACGGTTACGCCGGAAAAGCACTGGATACATCAAATCTTAATATATTACTTGATGGGATTTCTGCAAACTTCTATATCTCACCTATATTACTTCTTCCACCAATTATTGTAATTGCTCTTGTAGTGATGAAAATCCCTGCACTTCCAGGATTAATGGCAGGTAGTTTTTTAGGTGCATTATTTGCTATGGTATTCCAAAAAGCAAGTCTTGGTGCTGTCGTTGAAGCCGCTCACTACGGATTTTCCATCGAAAGTGGTGTAGAAATGGTTGACGAGCTCTTAAATCGAGGTGGACTTGATTCAATGATGTGGACAGTTTCTCTTATTTTATTAGCCATGGTATTCGGTGGTATTATGGAGAAAACAGGAATGCTCCAAGTACTGGCGAACCAAATTTTAAAATTGGCAAAAAATACTGGATCCCTTGTTTTAGCAACCATACTTACAAGCATAGCCATTAACATACTAGCAGCAGACCAATATTTATCAATTGTTATTCCTGGTAGAATGTACAAAAATGCCTACGATGAAATGGGGCTGGAACCTAGACTGCTTTCCCGAACTCTTGAGGACGGTGGAACCCTTACATCTCCACTGATTCCTTGGAATACATGTGGGGCTTATATGTATAGTGTTTTACTTGTATCTCCTATTGCTTATGCACCCTATGCATTCTTGAACTGGATAAACCCAATTGTTGCAGTAATCTTTGCCTATACAGGGTTTAGTATTGTAAAAGGAATTCCTAAGCCAAAAGTAAAACCTGAAATATAAATTTTTCGCAGCTAAAATCAAAGGCTTAGATGAAAACCTTTGATAATAGAAATGATTTTGTCTACCGCTTAAAAGCACTACCTAGATAAAGGTAGTGCTTTTAATTTATAAATTTAAGAAATATAGGAAATAGTTTGCTCTTACTTGGAAACATGGGTCATTTTTTTTGATTTTAAATGTATTATTACTAGCACAAGAATCTTATTAACCGAAGGCTGCCAGGGTGATAATACCTCTACGGGGATGTATTTAATGAGAAAATGTTAAAAGAACAGTTTCTGATGAGTAAAAAGTACTATACAAATCGAGGCCTTTGCTGATCTAGTACTTTCCCTATTATAATAAATATGCGCTGAACTCTTGTTCTCCTAGGTTGACGAAAAAATCTTTATATAGTAGAATGACTATGCAATTGAATAATTTTTCAGAACAGGGAAGGGGGTGTAATTCCTCCACAGAGCCGCTGCTGTAATAAACTGAGAAGTCTCGTATCCACTGGGTAACACTGGGAAGGAGAGATATTCTCCATAGTTTTAAGTCAGAAAACCTATCTGAAAAAGTTGCAATCAATCTCTTCGGACCTAAGAGAATGCAAAGCTTTTTCCTTATTTTTATTTGGATAGGCTGTTTTCTTTAGGTAGAAGACAGCTTTTTTATTATGAAAAGAGGTATGTATGAAAAGAAATGTTTTAATCGCACTAATGCTCACTATTGTTATGGTATTATCTGGTTGTCAGTCAGCTTCCAACACGCAGCTTCCTAACACCGATAGAGCAGGACTTGCTATTGAACTTCCAAAGGAAGTCAAAACCATCGTCTCCTTAGCCCCATCAACCAGTCAAGTTATCGAAGCTCTTGGAATGAAAGACAAACTGATTGCCGTGGATACACAAACACCATTTTATGTAGATGGAGTAGATAAACTGCCTCAGTTTGATTTAATGGGCGCCGATCTTGAAGCGCTAGCAGCCCTAAAACCTGACATTGTATTTACTACAGGTATGTCATCCATGGATGGTGAAGACAGTTTCGCCCAGCTTAAAGAATTAGGCATTGTTGTTGCCACCATTCCTTCTAGTGACTCCATCGAAGGGGTTAAACTGGACAATCAATTTATTGCAGATGCTTTAAATTTATCCAAAAAGGGCGAAGAGTTAAATGGCCAAATGCAAAAAGAAATTGATGCCATTACAGCCATTGCAAAAGACATCGATGAACCAAAAACCGTGCTATTTGAAATCGCAGCCCTTCCTACAATCTATAGCTTTGGTAATTCTACTTTCTTACATGAGATGATTGAATTAATAGGGGCTAGAAATATTTTTGCTGATCAAATGGGTTGGCTTGCTGTCACTGAGGAAGCCGCTATCTCAGCAAATCCCGATGTCATATTGACCAATGTAAACTATATTGAAGATTCTATCGGCGAAATTAAATCAAGAGATGGTTGGGAAGAAGTCAATGCTCTAAAGAATAACGCTGTCTACTATATTGATAATGGCTATAGCAGCCTTCCAAATCACAATATCGTCAAAGCTCTTAAAGAAATGGCCCTAGCTGTCTATCCCGAAGCCTTTGCTTCCCTAAAGGATTAATTATGAAAAAGCCTATGCGAAAAATCATTTATAGCCTAGTTTTTGCCATAATGGTAATGGTTGTTTCCACTATATTGGGTTCTGCCAAGATCCCCTTCTCGGAAATACCCGGCATCTTTTCGCATAAGCTTTTTTCTAAACCCTTATCTTCGGGCATAAGCAGCCTTTTAGTGGATATTTTTTGGAAAATTCGCTTACCCAGAGCCTTGGCATCTTTTTTAGTGGGTGGGGCTTTGGCGGTAAGCGGTACAGTCATGCAATCGGTACTCAGAAATCCCCTCGCTTCTTCCTATACTCTAGGGGTCTCTTCGGGGGCTTCCCTGGGAGTAGCTCTCTATATCGCCTTTGGCCTTTCGCTGCCCGGATTAGGTAATTTCATTCTTCCTATCATCGGTTTTAGCTTCGGCCTAGCCACGGTACTTTTTGCTATTGGGCTTTCTTCTCGCTTGGATGCCGGCCTAGAGAATCAAACCGTCATATTGACGGGGATGGTTATTTCTCTTTTTATGAACTCATTTCTTACCATTATTATGTCTGTCTTTAGACAGCATCTCCAACGTCTTATATTTTGGCAACTTGGGAGTTTTTCCGGACTAACTTGGATTCAGCTTAGTGTTTTGGCTCTAAGCATTTTACCCGTTGTCATGATACTTATGCGTTATACCTTAGAACTGGATATTATGACCTTCGGAGAAGAACATGCTGTTTCTGTAGGCATTGATCTAAAAAAAATAAAATTGTTACTGATTGTATTAGCAACTTTTCTCACCGGTGCTTCAGTAAGTTTTGTAGGAGTAATTGGTTTTGTTGATCTTATCGCTCCCCACATAGTAAGGAGAATCTTTGGTTCTTCCCATAGACTGGTATTGCCGCTGTCCTTTGTCTTTGGAGGTACTTTTATGGCCCTGGCAGATATTGTTTCTCGCCTTATTATTTCGCCCATGGAACTGCCTATTGGTTCGGTTACAGCACTTATAGGTGCCCCTTTTTTCACCTGGGTCTATTTCAGCAAGAAAAGAGGTATCGATGCTTAAATTTAGCGGTGTCAGTGCCGGCTACAATGGAAAAGATGTAATTAAAGATATTACATTTGAGTTGGAAAAGGGAAAAAGCCTAGCTATTATAGGCCCCAACAGTTGTGGGAAAACAACGCTTTTAAGAGCGGCTGCAGGGATTATTCATCATAGAGGGGAAATAAAACTCTCGGACAAATCCATTAAGTCAATGAAACGAAAAGAGATTGCTGGAAAAATTGCCCTAATGAGTCAGATTAACCATGTGCATTTTCCCTATACGGTCTACGAGACTGTCATGATGGGGCGCTACCGGTTCCTAAGGCAAAACCTTTTTGGTAAACCCGGCCAGGAAGATATGAGAGTAGTTGAAGAAACCATGGAAAGCACCAATCTAATGGAACTGAAAAATAAACATTTAAATACCCTCTCGGGTGGTCAGCTTCAGCGGGTCTATCTTGCTCATACCCTCGTGCA
>JAAYGQ010000015.1 GCA_012727635.1 Tissierellia bacterium
AAAACTTCCAGAATCTTCCTTGGGATAAAAGTACTCAAAGGCCAGCATCATCATTAAACGGCGCAGTATTGTATATTTTGGCTGATCTTTTTTTGTATCCCGTTCATCGACATAGTAGTATATTCCAGCGGACTCTTCGACATAGTCCACAAAAAACTCCGGACGCAGTTCAATGAAGAGCACTCTATTGGGCCCAAGTCCCTCATAGGAGCGCATCTCTCCAGGATTAATAATATCTACATCCATTTTTATTCTAAGATGACTCTCGTCATCGATCCTTACTTTTATCTCACCTTCAAGTACATAAAGTAGCACTAGGCTTTTTTTCCAGTGAAGGCTTATCTTATCTATGTTGTAAATTCCTGCTCTATAGGTAGTAGGCTTGCTTAATTCTTCAAAAAACATATTGACCATCCTTTTCTAAATCCAGTATAGCAGACAGTACTTTCTTTGAGTAAAAAAAGAGAGTTCAAAGAACTCTCCAGCTTTTATTCTTTTTTATATTGGAGGTAAATGGTATCCTCTTCCCCGGGATTAATGGTTATTGATACACTCTCTAGAGCTTTGTATCCCTGAGGGGTTGTAAGTTCTTCCAGAATATAGCGCCCTCCGATAACTCTAGTTAGGCTTGTTTCTCCCCCAAGTGTGGTAAAAGAGGCTTCTTCATCGTAAAATTCATTGGTCTCATCGTGAACAAATAACTTATAAAAAAACTCTTCTCCCTCGGGGCGATAAAGTTCTACTTGCCCTCCCTGATCCTCCAGAGCCATGGTTCTTCCGTAAAGATCCATAAGGCGGAAGGAGCCACCTTCTACAGGTTTGTTTTCTTCATCCACAGCAATTATTTTTATTTTACTATAGCTTTCTAAAGGATTTGCGATGGCGGATATCCAATAATTATAGGGCTGCTCAGGGCTAAAATTCGTTAAATCTTTAACCCTTCGACTACTACTAAAACCTTTTATATACTCATATTCCCAAATATGGCTATCAAGACCGTCACCTTCATGGGAAACAATCCAGGCATGATCATCGGATTCATTTATATCTCCTGGACGAATATGAAATTCGTCGGCGTAATAGCCACTAATAGTGGGTTTAATTACGATATGGGAAGAGTATCCCAAATCTCCCAGGGGTGTATAGGGTGAGCCGTAGACTCCATGGGTCCTATCCATTGGAAGATCCATCACCCGGTAATCCTCGCCGGCGAAGGCCAAAGTATAAAGATAATAAAAACCGTTTACAAAACCCACACAGTCGAGGCCATTGCCATAATCTTCAGGTTCTAGGCGCCGCTGGGGTGTAATGGGTGCAATCCATATGCCACTTTCAGCATCGATTTCCGCAATATGCCCCCAGAGTAGATAGTTACTGCTATAGGTCTTTAGCATCCAGGTTTTTATCTCTTCTGCCAGTACGGGTGACCAGAATATACCCTCAGAAAATTCCTTTTTACCACGATGACTATTATAGCCATCGGGACGCTGCCATTCTTCTACCCCTCCGAAACCCTCCTTTATCGTATAACTAACCTCCAAGGGTTCGGAAATATAGTCAAGCATTTCTCTTCCGTTGGCATCAATGGGAATAATTTGGTACAGAGTTTTTTCTCCCGGAAAAACAGCAATCTCTCTTCCTTTGATTCTCTCATATACTGGATAGCCCTTTGAGGAGCGTTCTATAAGAACTTTATAGAAGGAAGCTTCATTGACCTCATCCCAAGTGATATAGGGAAGGTTGTTTTCCTGAATATAACGTGGTATTAGTTTTTGGGCCTGAGAAGCTTCGCTTTCCTTAACCTGTCCTTCTTCATTAACGGCTTTGTGCATCTCTAGGGATGAGCTAGCAGAAGCTTCTACCCCCCTGCAGCCAGAAAGGAATACTATTAAAAATAAAAGAATAATCGCCTTTTTCACTTTTTTCCTCAAAAACTCCTTCTAGGAGCATCATTTCTACCTTATTAAGATGACTTATATATCAACTTTATAATAGCTGAGGGTCCTTGTCAATTACACTGGGGAAAACTTTTTTTGTATTTTAGAAAGAACGTTGTTTTATAATTAACCCACTATTTTGTTAAAATACAATTGATGAATAACCTCTAATATTAATAAAACACGTCTTTTTATCTCCTGTGCTATATTCTTAGCAGCTACTTTTTCTTTAAAAACCCGCACTTTCCCAAAAAATGTGCTATCCTGTTTACATTGATTCAATCGAAGGGGGCAAAGGATGAAACGAAAGGATATGCTACTGGCACTGCTGGTGGTAATCGTTTGGGGGGCAAATTTTACAGTCATAAAACTGGGCTTGGGGGGTGTTCCCTCGATGTTACTGGTGGCGATACGATATCTGTTGGTCTTTTTTCCCGCCGTCTTTTTTATTAAAAAACCCGCCACCAGCTGGAAATATATCATCGCCTATGGCTTTACGGTAGGTGTGGGTCAGTTTTCTTGCTTGTTTTACGCTATGGAAATAGGAATGCCCGCGGGCCTCGCTTCTATTATAGTCCAGCTCCAAGGCTTCATATCTCCCTTTCTGAGTGCTCTTTTATTAAAAGAAAAGCTCAGCTCTAAACAGCTTATTGGCTTCGCCATTGCCGCTTTGGGACTTGTCATTATTGGTATTGCTTCGACAAACCAGGGACTTTCCACCATTCCCACCGGGGCATTCTTACTAACCATCGGAGCCCCACTTTTTTGGTCTGTTTCAAATATTATATCAAAATCTGCTTCCTCTGAAGCAGCCAAGAGGGGTGAAAAACTTGATATGTTGGCCCTAGTGGTTTGGTCCAGTCTTATTCCGCCGCTACCCATGCTTGGACTTTCTCTGCTTGTAGATACTCCCCAGCTAATCTTAAAAGCCCTGACAAATCTAAACTTTATGTCAGTGTTTGCCGCCTTTTATTTGGCCTACGCCTCAACAATCTTTGGCTATGGTGTATGGAATCATTTGATCTCAAAATACCCCATGGCAAAGGTCTCCCCCATCTCCCTTCTAGTGCCCATCTTCGGACTTCTTGTTTCTCAAATTGTACTCTCTGAACATCTTTCTATGGTGCAGTGGCTTGGTGTAGCGGTTATCCTTACGGGTCTTATCTTTTCAAACCTTCCCTTTAAAAAATCAAACCCCTCTTTATAATATTAAACTTTCAAATCGTCCCTGAAGACTATAAAGAATCGAGACCCTTCTATATAGAACAAAAATGTAGAGAAAATCTTTACTTTTTAATATCCACTGAATTTTAAATTGCTTTTAGTGAATTATAATAAGTTAACCAAAAAAGAGCCTAAGGTCCAAGGACCTTAGGCTCTTTAGTTATAACATCTTTAAAAAATCAACAGCTCTGAACTATCACAGAGAGCTATTTCTTTTTTTATTTCATTTCTTTGAGATCTTCAGCGATAATCAAGGTAGCTCCCGTTGCAGCTTGTACTTCTTCAACAGTGTACTCAGGATTAATCTCAGTCATCACAAGACCCTTATCCGTAACTTCAATAACGCACATCTCTGTAATAATAAGATCCACTGCAGAAACGGCTGTTAGGGGTAAATTACACTCAGAGAGAATCTTAGGATTTCCTCTAGCTGTGTGCTCCATGGCTACGATGACTTTTTTTGCTCCACTTAAAAGGTCCATTGCTCCACCCATACCTGGAACCATTTTTCCAGGAATCATGTAGTTGGCAATATTTCCTTTTTCATCCACCTGCAGAGCTCCTAATACAGTTGCGTCCAAATGTCCACCACGGATAATCCCAAAGGATGTTGCCGAGTCAAAGAAGGTTCCTCCAGGAAGAATACAAGAAGGCATTCCACCGGCATTTACTATATGAGAATCTATATCGCATTCTTCAGGTTCTGGGCCGAGGCCAACAAAACCGTTCTCACTTTGGAAAACAACTTCGATGTTCTCAGGAACAAAGTTGGATACTTTTGTAGGAAGACCGATACCAAGATTTACTAGGTCTCCGTTTTTAAGTTCTTGAGCTGTTCTTCTTGCAATAAAGTTTTGTGTTTGTTCTTTATCCATCATTTTTATAGACCCTCCTCTACGACGTAGTGTACAAAAATTCCCGATGTGCGAACATAATTAGGGTCTAGCTCACCAATCTCAACAACTTCTTCTGCGCCGACAATAACTAAATCAGCAGCCGTTGCCATGAGAACATTAAAGTTCTGTGTGGAACCGCTGTAATAAATATTTCCGAATTTATCAACCTTTGTTCCGTAAATCAGTGCAACATCAGCTCTAAGTGGTTTTTCAAGAAGATATTCTTTGCCGTCAACTACGACTTTTTCTTTACCTTCTTCAACCTTTGTGCCTAGACCCGTTTGTGTTAGCACTCCGCCAAGACCGGATCCGGCAGCACGAATCTGCTCAGCCAAAGTCCCTTGGGGAACTAAGATTACCTCGGTCTCACCACTATTCATCTGATTTCCCGTCTCCCTATTGGTTCCGATATGGGAGGCCATGATCTTTTTAAATTGTTTTGCAACAACCATTTTGCCAACGCCTTTGTCGACAAAGCCTGTATCATTACAAATCAGGGTAAGATCTTTAACACCGCTGGCTACAAGGGCGTCGATAAGTTTTTCAGGACTACCATTGGCTAAAAAGCCTCCTACCATAATTGTATCGCCATCTTTGATCTTAGAGACGGCTTCTTCTATTGAAATTAGTTTGTTCATGCATCCACCTTTCTTTCTTCATTAATAAGCGTGCATCTTTCATATTCTATTATAACACTGGTATAACAATGAATACAAGGAAAGAAGAGGTTTTGCTAATTATTTATCAAACCTATCCTAAGCCAAGCCTTCTTTTGAGCTTAAATAAATATCCTCTACTTCCCACCAATGCTAAGTTTATCTATCAATGCGCCCGGGGTTCTACTGGATAGACTTTCGGAAGAGATTTCTGAAGATAGTTCTAGAATATCTTCTAACAAAGTAAAAAAGTTTCCCGATAGTAGAATCTGATTCACAGGATGGATTCTTTTTCCCCCTTCAATATAGTAACCCGACGCAGGAAGAGAGAAGTCTCCCGATGTGGGATTCAGTCCCGAGTGAAAGCCCATAAGCTCTGTGATATGAACCCCTTTATCCATAGAAGCAATCAGTTCCTTTTCGCTTTTTTCACCCTCTTCAAGGACAAGAAAATTCGGACTAAGACCGACCTTTCCCCGGTAACTTCTCGAGGCGTTGCCTGTAGAAGTGACTCCTTCTTTTTTAGCCGTGGCAAGATTATGATAAAAGCTTTTAAGGATGCCTTTTTCGATCAGGTTAAAGTTTTGTGTAGGATAACCCTCTCCATCGAAACTGCTAGCTAGGGGAGCTCTTTCATCCAGAGGGGCCATAACAAGATTAACTTTTTCTGAAGCAATCCTTTCGCCCACCTTCCCCTTCAATAGACTCAGTCCCTTTTGTACAAGTTCAGCATTAAATATCGAGGAAAAGCTACCTAGAAGACTATCAAAGGCTTCTTTATCGATAAATACTCTATAGTCTCCCGAGGGAATACTCTGAGCCCCTAGACAAGAGAGGGTGTCTTCTATAATCTCCCGAGCCAAATCTTCCAGGTCTACACAGGAGAAATCATAGAAAATACGTACTCCCTTACCGGTGTACATCTCCCCCTCTTTTTCCGCGGCCGCCATTGCGTAGAGAATGCCGGCTCCTGACTCCTGAGTTTTTGAAAGGCCCAGAGTATTGTGAATCCTAGTGCTTGATACTATCTCCTGATAATAGATGCCTGGAACCTTTGCGATCTGTGGACTCTCAAGAATTAATTTTTCAAGCTTCTGAAGGCTCTTTAATACATCATCGGGATTGGCTGGGATAAGTTCTTTTTTGTTTACTTGAGGATAGGATATCTTTCCATCAAAGAGTTCTTCTTTTTCTTCCATCACTTCTAAAGAGGAAAGAACATCATTGATCAGTTCTGGATATACGCTTGCATCTAGGCTCTCACTATAGCTATAGCCGATGCGTCCATCTTTTATTCCTCTAAAGCCTAGGCCACCACTCTGTGCCATTTCGTAGTTATCGAGCTCACCTTCAAAAAGACTAAGACTGGTGGTGGACGAGGAGCTGAGAAAAACCTCGGCTTGATCCAGGTGCATTTTTGACATAAGAAGAAGATCTTCAGCGTGCATTTCTACCTCCTATTTTTAACGATGAAATTCGTACCTGGGGTTGGCCCAGGGAAGCAGGAATGCTGCCGCTGGAAGCTCCACACATGCCCTCTGCCAAAGCAAAGTCGCCACTGACGGCATCAATTTTCATAAGAATTTCATGGCCCTTGCCAATAAGAGAAGCTCCCCTTACTGGTTTTGTAATTTTTCCCTCTTCTATAAGATAACCCTCCATCACAGAAAAATTAAATTCTCCGGTAATGGGATTAACGCTGCCTCCCCCAAGACTTTTAGCGTATAGGCCACTCTGGGTAGTGGAGATCATCTCATCAAAGAGATCTTCGCCGGGAGCAATAAAGGTGTTATTCATACGAGAGGTTGGCTCATAGCGATAGGATTCTCTTCGGGCAGAACCGGTAGTTTGCATATTCATTCTCTTACCGTTTAAATTGTCCACAAGAAAGCTTTTCAATATCCCTTTTTCAATCAGAACATTTCTTCTTGTGGGAGTGCCTTCATCATCCACGGTGGTCGTTCCCCATTCCCCCGGTAGGGTGCCGTCATCAATGGCTGTTACTTTTTCACTGGCAATTTGATCCATTAGTTTATCCGCAAATACCGAGTTTTTCTTTGCCACTGACGAAGCTTCCAGGCTATGGCCACAGGCTTCATGAAAAAGCACTCCTCCAAAACCTTTATCCATCACAACAGGCATCTCTCCTGAAGGGGCATAGCCCGCCTTTGCCATGGTTACGGCAATACGGGCCGCTTCTTTAGCAATCTCTTCCGGCGGATACTTTTCTAACAGTTCCATACCCATGGACGCACCAGGGCCCATAAATCCCGTTTGTTTTTCTCCTTCATAATCTGCCACAGCACTCACAGCAAAGCGGCTACGTATTCTTCTATCTTCAACCCATAGTCCCTGACTGTTTATAATTACCACTTCCTGATCCCAATCCATAAAGCTAATACTGGCTTGAGATATGAGATCATCATAGGCCATGGCGGCTGCATAGGCTTGTCTTAGAGCTCCCTCTTTATCTTTAAGAGAATAATCACCAGGATTGCATTTAATAAAATTAAGATTCTTCGGTTTTTTTACATCGAAGTTTAAAATTTGATGTCTCTTTTCCCCCTGAAGGACCTTGGCACTTTTACGAGCCATGGCCAAAAGATTTTCTTCGGAAGTGTCGTTGGTGTAAGAATAAACGCTCTTTAGATCTTTAATAAGGCGAAGCCCCAGTCCATAGTCTCTACCGCTAATGGCACTGCGCATCTCACCACCTAGAAACTGAAGGCTATTGTTTTTCCGGTTTTCTAGAAAAATTTCCGCAAAGTCTGCGCCGCCACTAAGGGCCGCTTCAAGAACTCGCCTTGCTGTACTTTGTATCATATTTGCTCCTTTACTATATGTCTAATACCTTGAAAGTAGAATAATATCCTAAGAAGTAGTCCACGAAGTCCTGCTGAAATACCAATGGCTATCCAAATACCATTGAGCCCAAAAAAATCTTTGAGAAAAAATGACAAGGGAATCCTGATCAGGTTGCAAAAAACTCCCACCACCGAAGGCAGCTTGGTTCTACCTATTCCATTAAATCCACCCTGGGAAGAAGCTTCCCAGGATGCAAAAACTTGAATGAGTGCCGATATTTTTAAATACTGCATACCAGCATTCAGGGCATAGGGATCGTCTTTTATAAAAAGTCCCATAAGCTCACTGCTAAAAAAATACAGCACAATCATAGCGAAAAACCCCATCACTGAAGCTATTCTTGTTCCCTTTTTGTAGCCCTCTAACATTCTAGAATAATCTTGTGCGCCGTAGTTTTGTGCTACGAATACCCCTAGGGTTGTGGCTAGCCCTCCAAACATCATCCAGCCAATGGCCTCTATTTGCACCCCCACTTCATAGGCGGCAAAGGCACCGGAACTAAAGGTGGTGACTTGGCGGGAAATTACGGTGGAGACAGAAACAAAGAACACATTATACACAGCAGCGGGGTAACCCCAAGACAAGATTCTCTTTAGTTTATTAAAGCAAAAATCCTTAATAAAATGGAGATTGGATAAAAGCCCCTCCCTTTTTCTTATTAAAAAATAGATAAAGGTAACAGAAAAGTTTGCCAAAGCCGTAGCCAGCGCAGCCCCTTCTATGCCCATATCAAGACCGAAAATAAATAGCGGATCCAAAACCATGTTCATAACAAGGCCCACGGAATTCACAAGAAAGGGAGTCTTACTGTTTCCTGCTCCATGATAAATTCCGCCAATAATGGGATTAACAAAGAAAAATGGATAGGCTAAAACAACAATTAAGAGATACTTATAAGCTTCCTGCCGTATGATTTCCTCTTCAAAGCGAAAAAGCCCAATAAGCTGGGTTCGAAGGGCCACTGCACCCAACGCATAGACAGCTCCTACAATAAGAGAAATAAATAGAGCGGTGGAAATGAATTCCTGGGCGTCCTTGAGCTTTTTTGCGCCAACGCTTTGCCCCACACCAATTTCTGTTCCCGTGCGAATCATGAGTACTAAGGCCATGGCAAGCCAAGAAATATACCCTACGGCAGCAGTTGCTGCCAAGCTTTGGGTGCTTAGCTTACCTAACCAAAACATGTCCATAAGATTGTAGGACATCTGGATTAGTGCCGTCCCCATCAAGGGAAGGGACAAGCGAATTAATTGAGGGTAAATCCTCCCCTGAGTCAAATCATTAATTTTCATAAATGTATCATACCATAAAAAAGCCCTGTGGATTCCAGGGTTCCTTTGCCTATCCTTTACTGTTTTATTGTAAAATGCTACGTCTTTTCCAGAAGGCAAACAGAGATTTCCTCTAACACAATATTGCTCTCCACTACTTATGTGTTTTTCTTAAACTAGCTATATGGATTAAATTTTATCCCCTTTAAAATCAAAATGTATCTTCTCGCGGTTAAATATACCATACATTGTTTGTACCCTTTATGCTTTTGTAAGTATAAAGTGTTCCATTTATACAACTTCTGCTCCAGCGTAACCAATGGTTTCTAGGGCTAGGGCTAAGGTTGGGTCAAGAACCGGTGCATTAATGCTATTGTATGCAAAGTAAATAGGTAACTCGGTACAGGCTAGTATAAAAAGCTCTACCCCTTTTTCCATTTCTCTATCTAAAAAAGCCTTCATTCTATCCAGATGTTCATGGGTTTTCCCCGCTTTAACATCATAGATTACTTCCATTAGCAAGTTTTTATCCTCTTCTTCTGGCTCCAGGCATAAAATTGACCTTTGTTCACATTTATTTTGGTATAGAGCCGTTTTGTAAGTTCCCTTGGTTGCAAGAAGGGATATCTTCTTTGCGCCCTGTCGTTCTACCTCCTTTAAAGTAGCATCAAGTATGCTAAGAAAGGGCACATCCACTTCTTTTTCCAAATCTTCAAGGTAATAGTGGGCTGTATTGCAAGCTATGATTAGTACTTGGG
>JAAYGQ010000161.1 GCA_012727635.1 Tissierellia bacterium
TAAAACGGCTCTATCGGCTGGATCTAAACCCTCAATCCAAGCCTTCGAAGTAATAATTGGAAAGGGTGAAGTTGCGTGGTTGGTTAAGGTTACATAGGGGGCTATTTCATGCAAACTAAAATCGTTAAATACTCCTAGGGAGTGATCCAGTGCATTGATTTGACCCTGGGATAGTGAAGTTACTACTTCGCCCCAAGCCATAGGTGTTGGGTTGGCTCCCATTGCCTTCCAGATCTCAATGTTTAAATCGTTTTGGGCGATACGAACTTTTTGACCCTTTAAGTCTTCTTTGTTATGATAAATTTTATCTCTACTTATTACCTGTCGAATGCCGTTATAGTACATGTCTATACAGTAATAACCGGCTTCTTCGATGGTTTGGTTAAATAGCTCTAGCCCACCATTTTCAAAGGTGCCCTTTTCCCAGTCTTCAAAGGATGTGTAAAGATAGGGCAAATCAATACAGGTTGAATCGGGTCCTGTTGCCGCTGTAATTACCGAGGACAGGTCAAACATCATGGTAACAGTCCCTAGTTTGATTCCTGAGACTAAGTCCGGAGTATCTCCCAGTGAACCATCGGAATAAACCTCTACTTCAAATTTACCCGGTGCATTTTCTTCTAAGTATTCTCCCAGTGCCACACTCCAAAGGTGTGTCGATCTTTGTGATGAGTCGGTATGTCCAATTTTTATTACCACTGGTCCATCGGCAGGGGCTTTGGCTTCCTTACTTGAGCATCCAGCTGATAGGGTAATTAAAAGTGCTAGAACCAGTATTAGGGATAAAGTCTTTGTTTTCTTCATTTTTACTAATCCTTTCGTGTGATGTTTTTGTATGATACAAATTAATCCAGACACCATAGCAATTTATGTGTTTTCATTAACTCATATCAGGGTTTACTATACCACAATTATATGTTTCTAGCAATGAATGCCGTAATTTATTTGCGAATTATTCTATTTTTTTTAACATTTACTCAGCTCTGCTTTTTAAGCTTATTTCTATCTTTATATATACAACTAGCACTTAAATCCAATAGCAATCGAAACGCTTAGCCCATTTATTCCTAGAGGAAGTTTAAATTGTAGCTTCCAAGAGTCTCTCCAATCAAAGCTCAATATAATAAAACACCAATAATATCCAAGTGATGTTTGTTCTGGTTGAAAAGGGGAATCTTAATACTATAGGTGATTAAAGAATTATTCTAAGGAGGTCAAATTATGTTTGATTTAAAAGGTAGAGTCGCTGTGGTTACTGGAGCTTCTTCCGGGTTAGGTAAACAAATGGCCAAAGCTCTGGCTCAACAAGGAGCCGATGTTGCCGTCCTGGCAAGAAGGGTGGAGAAACTGGAAGATCTGGCCAAGGAACTAACTGAAATGGGAGTGAAAAGTCTTGCTGTAGAATGTGATGTTATGGATCTAGAATCCATTAAATCAGCTAAAGACAAAGTAATGGAAAAATTTGGAAAGGTTGATATCCTCATTAACTCCGCCGGAGGAAATAAAGGTGGTCTAATAAAGGATATGGACAATGACGATTGGAACTTCACCGTAGATCTAGACTTAAATAGCATATTTAGAGTGACAAAGGAGTTTGTTCAACCCATGCTGGAGGCTAAATACGGAAGAATCATAAACATCGCCTCTATGTATGGCCTACTTGGAACAAATCAGGGAGCCGCTGCCTATCATGCCGCCAAAGGCGGAGTCGTTAACTTTACTAGGGCAGCCGCTGCCGAATTTGCTCCCCATGGAGTGACATGTAATTCCATTTGCCCAGGGTTTTTCAACACTGAACTTACTGAAGCAAGTATAGAAACCGACGATTTTAAACAATATATGAGCTTTAGCGTTCCTATGGGAAGAGCCGGCCACGAAGGGGAACTCAATGCAGGAGCCGTCTTCCTAGCCAGCGACGAAGCCTCCTATGTCACCGGGGTGAATCTTCCAATTGATGGTGGATGGTCTAGTAGTAAATAGAATAAAAGGGAACTCAATTTTATACTGAGTTCCCTTTTTTTTAAAAAAATCCTTCTCTTTCAGCTAAGCTTTTTTATAGGGCTGAATTACTAATCAATTTGGCATATATATAGTGCCGAACGCGGTCCGGTATTTATGACTTTAAGATTCCCAAATTCCCTCTTCAGCTCACTTTTTATAGTCAGTATGAAATTGAAATAATCGCCACCTTCCATAAATTCCACAATATCTGTTAGTAAGGAACGTTGCTGATTGTATTCATAAAATACCACTGTATGCCGAGTAACTCTTTTCATCTCTTCGTAAAGAAGCTTTCTGCTTTTTGGTGATAGTCCGTGGGCCACATAGGATGATATGGCAAGATCAAAACTTTTATCGCAAAAAGGTAGTCCTTTGAGTACGTCGCCCCAAACAAAATCTATATCCGACCTATCAGGATCTTTGCTTATCGTTTTTTTTCTAGCGATTTTTAGCATAGCTTCTGCGGGATCGAGTCCAGTTACCTCTAGGCCCCACTCTTGAAGTACTTTGCATAGAGCGCCGGTACCAGAACCTATGTCAATGACACTTTGATATTGGCTAAAATCAAATTCTTTTTTTATAGTATCAAATATATTTCGGTAATTCTTTACTTGCCCATTGAAAAAAAGTCCGTAGACAGTGGCAATTTTATTGAACAAAAACGGTTTTTTTTCCATCAAAATCCTCTTTATTGGCGGTGTTACTTCTTATGGTTACTATTTTTAAAAAGAGGGATCAGTACCCTTTTTTTCAGAATATGTTCTATGGATACCCATAAATAAGCCCAGTACATCACTGCACAAAATTGCATAGCCCAAAGAATATGATTTAAAAATCCCAAGAGTCCGATTACTATTTGCCCGATTAGCCATTCTATCCATTTATAAATACCCAAAGGCTATTTACAAATAATAAGTAGTATGAATCCTAGGGCTAATATAAAGTTCAAGTGGCTTCTAATAATGTACGGCGAGTTTCTTCAAAGTCAGCCATCAACCGCCAAAGTAAATTTTGCCTACCCTCTTCATGCAAAGAGTATTTTTTACTCTCTGAGAGATTAAATTTACTACCCCTTACTTAAAACTGAATCTTATCACTTATA
>JAAYGQ010000162.1 GCA_012727635.1 Tissierellia bacterium
ACATGTGGGTCCTCCTTTGGGTTTTGTGTAGTGACTTAATCATAAAGGATTTCCCCACCTGTCTCAACTTTTTTTTACAAAAAAAGATGCTGGTTTTATTATCACCAACATCATAAAGTGTACACCCTAAAATATGAACCCGGATTATTCCGGGTTTTTTATTGCGTATTTGCTTTATTTTAATGCTCTATAATGCTATAGTAACTATGTAATTAACCCAAGGAGGCACAATGAAACAAGAAAATTTCTTTTCAAAGTATTTTGATTTCCAGGGACACAAGACGACCCTGGGAACCGAAGTCAATGCAGGCTTTACGACTTTTATGACCATGGCTTACATACTGGTGGTAAACCCCATCATCCTAGCCGATGCCAGTATGGATCCGGGAGCTGTCTTTACTGCCACTGCCCTTTCATCCATGGTGGCTACCCTTTTTATGGCTTTTTTAGCCAAACTACCCTTTGCCCTGGCCCCAGGAATGGGACTCAATGCGTTTTTTGCTTACTATGTTGTTTTGCAACTGGGTTATTCTTGGCAGATGGCCCTTACAGCAGTATTTATTGAAGGACTTATTTTTATTGCCCTGTCCTTTTTCAATGTCCGAGAAGCGATTATAAACAGTATCCCTCTTTCCCTTAAAAAGGCGATTTCCGTTGGAATTGGACTCTTTATTGCCTTTATAGGCATGAGTAATGTGGGCCTAATTGTTCAAGGAGATGGAGTCATCCTTTCTTTGGGAAATCTTTTCAGCCAAGAAGTGCTTCTTACCCTTTTTGGAATTATCTTTATTGCCGTGCTTCTTAGCTACAAAGTAAAGGGAGCCATTCTAATTGGTATTTTTGCTATGACCCTTATTGGGATTCCAATGGGCGTAACTCTTCTGCCCACCGGTGGTCTGGGAGGAATCTTCTCGATGCCACCAAGCATCGCTTCAACCTTTTTCCAGTTTGACTGGAGCAATGTATTTAGTAGCGATATGCTGGTCATTGTATTTACCTTTTTAATGATCGACATGTTTGATACCGTAGGAACTCTTGTAGGTGTTGCTACTAAGGCCGGTATGCTCGATGAGAAGGGTCGTGTTCCTAGGGCTAAGCAAGCTCTTCTTGCCGACGCGATTGGAACCACCGTTGGTGCCGTTCTGGGTACCTCTACAGTAACAACCTATGTTGAAAGTGCTTCGGGTGTTGCCGAGGGTGGAAGAACCGGAATGACTTCTTTTACAACAGCGGTGCTTTTTTTCCTAAGCCTTTTCTTTGCCCCACTGTTTCTTATGGTTCCTTCAGCAGCTACAGCCCCGGCCCTAATTATTGTAGGTTGCTTTATGATGAGCCCTGTAGGGGAGATCAACTGGGAAGATTATACTGAAGCCATTCCAGCCTTTTTAACCATTGCACTGATGCCCTTTGCCTATGGAATTAGTGAAGGAATTATCTTCGGTATTGTAAGTTATACTCTGATTAAACTGTTCACAGGAAAGGGCAAGGAAGTTCCTCCCCTTACCTATGTCATTGCACTACTTTTCGTTTTATCAAAGATATTTCTATAAAAGATAAGGGGCTGTTGCACCATGATTGAAAAAGAGCCCCTGACTTAACAAAAAAAGAAGATCTTCAGCGCCACAAAGGCAAAAAAGAAGATCTTTTTTTGTGCAAGCTACTCTCGCTGAAAAAGAGCGCACA